>NZ_JBHYMC010000044.1:0-58599 GCF_042742535.1 Streptomyces sp. NPDC058880 | reverse complement strand
GCCCCGCGAGCGACCGCTCGCGGGGCCTTCCCCGTGCGTGGAGCGACCACGGGGGTCGGGGAAGGGGGTCAGCCGAACCGGCGTGCGGCCCGGCGCAGGTCGTACTCGTGGATGATCGCCTTGGCCTGGCCGTACGACAGCTCGTGTGCGCCGCGCAGCCAGCTCACCTTCTCCTCGAACCGGACGAGGGAGGGGCCTTCGTCAACGGTGCGGAGCCAGTCGGACACCTCACGACCGGTGGTCTGGGGGATTCTGTCGATCATGTTGCGGTGGGTCTGCTCGGAGAACTCTACGGACATGGGCGCCTCCGGAATGTTGCCGTGCTGTTCTCTTCACGCCACCGTGCCGGAGAGTTCGCCCGTTGGCAATGGTGCCCGGGCGGCGCGTAGGGTCGGCCGAGTGCTTGATACATCGCCTCTGAGCGTCGCCGTGGAACGTTTCGCCGACCGGCTGCGGGCCGCCCCGCAGAGCCGCCTCCAGCAGGGAGCGGCCGCCGTGGCGCTGGAGCTGGCCCGCGAGCTCTCCGTGCGGGCACAGCGGCTGGAGTCGCCCGGTGCGGCGCCGCGCGAGATGCCGGACGCGGGCATCTTCGTCGTCGGGGACCAGGTGGCGGTGGCCGGACTCGACCTCGCCCAGGCCCTGCGTGACGGATCGGGCACCCGGGGCAGCACGAAGGCCCCGTCCGAGATGCTGGACGAGGCCCTTCGACTGGTGGAGCAGGCGGAGATCAGAGCGACGCGATGACGCGGTCCGCGAGGATGTAGACGTTGCTGTCGGGGTCCTCGGAGTCGCCGCAGGAGAAGGTCAGGGCGTAGGCGCCGGAGATCCCCGAGCCGCCCAGCAGCACCGGTGCGGTGCCCGAGCGCAGCGCCTCGGCGAGCCGCTCGGCCGTCTCCCGGTGCCCCGGGGTCATGCACAGCGTCGTGCCGTCGGTGAAGACGTAGACGTCGAGCGTGCCCAGCGGGCCGGGACGGACGTCCGCGAGAGCCGTACGGGCCTCGGCGAGCTCCTCCAGGCGGTTCACGGTGCGCTCGTGGTCCGCGCCGGGGTGCGAGGCCTGGACCGGTACGAAGTCCGGGTGCGAGGGGTGGCGCCGGCGGGCGGCGGCCAGCTCTGCGGAGTCCTCCGGGTACCCGGGAAGCTCGTCCAGCGCCTCCTCACCCATGACCGGCTCCAGGCCGACCAGGTCGGCCTGCCGGGGCAGGAAGACCGGGCTGTCCTCGCCGAGCCCGGACAGCCCGCCCAGCAGCGAAGGCGCGTCGGCGGCGTCGCGGGCTTCCTGCGCGGCCCAGAAGGCGCGCGCCTCGGCCAGCTCGCGCTCGCGCTCCTCGGCCAGGGCTTCGGCCACGGCGGCTCGTATCTCCGCGGCGGGGGACTCGACGGCGTTGCGGGCGTGCGGGACGGTCGTGCCGCGGGCGTGGACCGGCACCGCCAGCTCACTGCGCAGGGCGGCGACCTGCTTGCGCAGACCGTGGACGGCGTGCAGAGCAGCAGCGCCCACGGCCGTGGCAGCGGCCGTGGTCAGCAGCAGGGCAAGAGACATGGCGCTCACTGACTAACTCCTGAGGTGATTCGATCCCCCGACTTCCTACATCAGAGTGTCCCGGCCTGGGAATGGCGTGCAGTGCATTACGTCACGAAATGGACAGGGCCTTCGTCACACCTTGCACCCCTGTGCAGGTTCTGACCTGCGTAAACGTCGATCCCCCAGGACATAGGTCACATCCTGGGGGAGATTCGGTCACAGGTAGGCCGCGAGCGGATTAGAAACGGCGTCAGTACGGGCCAAGGGCCCTTGCGGCGCCTGACCCCGTTCTTGATCCAGTAGTCGGAGCCCTACGTTCGGCTAAGGCCGGCCGCGGCCCTGACCCTGTACCCCGGCTCAGCTCAGCCGCTTCGGATTGTGGTCGCGCTGGGCTTCGCCACCGCTGCGGGCAGGTGCCGACCTCGTTCCTCGGCCGACCCCTACCCTCCGCTACGGCTCAGCTCAGCCGCTCGATGACCATCGCCATGCCCTGGCCGCCGCCCACGCACATCGTCTCCAGGCCGAACTGCTTGTCGTGGAACTGCAGGCTGTTGATCAGCGTGCCGGTCAGGCGGGCGCCGGTCATCCCGAAGGGGTGACCCACGGCGATGGCCCCGCCGTTGACGTTCAGCTTCTCAAGGGGGATCTCCAGATCCCGGTACGACGGGATGACCTGGGCCGCGAAGGCCTCGTTGATCTCGAAGAGGTCGATGTCGCCGACCGTCAGGCCGGCCCGCTTCAGGGCCTGCTTCGACGCCTCGACCGGGCCCAGGCCCATGATCTCGGGGGAGAGGCCGGTGACGCCGGTGGAGACGATCCGGGCCAGCGGGGTCAGACCCAGCTCGCGGGCCTTGGTGTCGCTCATGATGACCAGCGCGGCGGCGCCGTCGTTCAGCGGGCAGCAGTTGCCGGCCGTGACCAGGCCGTCGGGCCGGAAGACCGGCTTGAGGCCCTGCACGCCCTCCAGGGTCACACCGGCGCGCGGGCCGTCGTCGGTGGAGACCACCGTGCCGTCCGGGGTGGTCACCGGGGTGATCTCGCGTGCCCAGAAGCCGTTCTTGATGGCTTCCTCGGCCAGGTTCTGGGAGCGGACGCCGAACTCGTCCATGTCCTGGCGGGTCACGCCCTTGAGGCGGGCGAGGTTCTCCGCGGTCTGGCCCATGGAGATGTAGGCGTCGGGGACGAGGCCGTCCTCGCGGGGGTCGTGCCAGGACGAGCCCTCGCTCCCGGCGACGGCGGCCGTACGGGCCTCCGCGTCCGCGAAGAGCGGGTTGTGGGTGTCCGGCCAGGAGTCCGAGCTGCCCTTCGCGAAGCGCGACACCGTCTCCACGCCCGCGGAGATGAACACGTCGCCCTCGCCCGCCTTGATGGCGTGCAGGGCCATCCGCGAGGTCTGCAGGGAGGAGGAGCAGTACCGGGTGATGGTCGTGCCCGGGAGGAAGTCCATGCCCATCTGCACGGCCACGATGCGGGCCAGGTTGTTGCCCTGCTCGCCGCCCGGGAGGCCGCAGCCCAGCATCAGGTCGTCGATCGCGCGCGGGTCCAGCTCGGGGACCTTGGCGAGCGCGGCCTGGATGATCGTCGCGGTCAGGTCGTCCGGGCGGATGTCCTTGAGGGATCCCTTGACGGCGCGCCCGATGGGAGAGCGTGCGGTGGAAACGATGACGGCTTCGGGCATCGGGACTCCAAGGGGTGCGTCGTTGCGGGGACCGGATGCGAAGTTACCGCCCCGTATGGTCGAGGTCACCGGCCCGGGGGTGTGATGCCGGTCGCTCCGGCCGGCCTCCCCGGCCGGGGGCCGCCCCCCCCCAAGGGTGCGCCTCCCCGGCGTGAGCCGTGGGGAACCGCCCGGTTACGGGGCGAGCTCCGCCGTGTCCGGGGCGGCGGGGGCCGGATCCTCGCCCGGCACCCGCCGGCGCCGGCGGTGCTTGAGCAGGACCCAGGGACCGCGGGCCGCCGTGACCTCGGTACCCGCCTGGCCCGCGGCGGCCGACGCGGCCTTCGCCACCGGCAGCATGTCCTCGTCCCGCGACACGTCCAGCCGGTCCGACTCCGGCCACAGCCCGAGCGCGGCGCACAGCGTCGGCAGCACGGCCATCGCGGCCGTCGCGTAGCCCTCCGCCGACGGGTGATAGGAGTCCGGGCCGAACATCTCGCGCGGGTTCGCGGCGAACTCGGGGCCCAGCAGGTCCCCCATCGAGACCGTACGGGCGCCCAGCGCGACCACTCCTATGGTCTGCGCGGCGGCCAGTTGCCGGGACACCCGGCGCGCGAGCCAGCGCAGCGGCTGGTACACCGGCTCGATCGTGCCCAGGTCCGGGCAGGTTCCCACGACGACCTCGGAACCCGCCAGGCGCAGCCGGCGCACGGCCGACGTCAGCAGCCGCACCGATTGGGTCGGCGGCATCCGGCGGGTCACGTCGTTCGCGCCGATCATGATCACGCAAACGTCCGGTGGGGGTGCGTCCGGGTCCAGCAGCAGCCCCACCTGGCGGTCCAGGTCGTCCGACATGGCACCCGACAGGGCGACGTTGCGCAGCTCGACCGGCCGCTCCGCGACCGCCGCGAGCCCCGAGGCCAGCAGCGCCGCAGGAGTCTGCCGGGCCCGCCGGACCCCGAGCCCGGCGGCCGTGGAATCGCCCAGCATGCCCAGCCGCAGCGGGCCCGGGCTCTGCTCCGGGCCGCCGAACTCGCTCCCGTACAGTCCGTCCGCGCGCGGCGGGTCCGGGAGCCCGGATCCCACCGTGCGTTTGGCGAACTGCACCTCCGCCAGCACCAGCCCGACCGCGGCGGCCCCGACGAGTCCGAGGCCGCCTCCGCCGTACGCCGCCCCCGCCGCGATCCGGCGGGCTGTTCTCGCCCTGGACATCCCTCAGGCCACCTCCTCGCGTCTCATTGACCCCTACCTGCCCCGTACAAGCGGTCGGTCAATCCCTTTCCGCATACCCTGGCCGGACCTCCCGGAGAACCCGTGGAGTCCCCTCCTTGGAGAACATGGTGCAATTCCACGACTCGATGATCAGCCTCGTCGGCAACACCCCGCTGGTGAAGCTCAACCGTGTGACCGAAGGCCTGCAGGCCACCGTCCTTGCGAAGGTCGAGTACTTCAATCCCGGTGGATCCGTGAAGGACCGGATCGCCGTACGGATGATCGAGGCCGCCGAGCAGAGCGGAGCCCTCAAGCCCGGTGGCACCATCGTGGAGCCGACCAGCGGCAACACGGGGGTAGGACTCGCCATCGTGGCCCAGCAGAAGGGCTACAAGTGCATCTTCGTCTGCCCTGACAAGGTGTCCATGGACAAGATCAACGTGCTGCGCGCCTACGGCGCCGACGTGGTCGTCTGCCCGACCGCCGTCGATCCCGAGCACCCGGACTCGTACTACAACGTGTCCGACCGCCTCGTGCGCGAGACCCCCGGTGCCTGGAAGCCCGACCAGTACAGCAACCCGAACAACCCCCGTTCGCACTACGAGACCACCGGTCCGGAGCTGTGGGAGCAGACGGAGGGGAAGATCACCCACTTCGTCGCGGGCGTTGGCACGGGCGGCACGATCTCCGGCACCGGCAACTACCTCAAGGAGGTCAGCGGCGGGAAGGTCAAGGTCATCGGCGCCGACCCGGAGGGCTCGGTCTACTCCGGCGGCTCCGGCCGCCCCTACCTCGTCGAGGGTGTCGGCGAGGACTTCTGGCCGACCGCCTACGACCCGAACGTCACCGACGAGATCATCGCCGTGTCCGACAAGGACTCCTTCCAGATGACCCGCCGGCTGGCCAAGGAGGAGGGCCTCCTGGTCGGTGGCTCCTGCGGCATGGCCGTCGTGGCCGCGCTCAAGGTCGCCGAGGGCCTCGGCCCGGACGACGTGGTCGTCGTCCTGCTGCCGGACAGCGGCCGCGGCTACATGAGCAAGATCTTCAGCGACGAGTGGATGGCGGGACACGGCTTCCTGGAGGAGGCCGGGCCGGCCGCCCGCATCGGCGACGTGCTGGACGACAAGGAGGGCGGCATCCCCTCCCTCGTCCACATGCACCCCGAGGAGACCGTCGGCGAGGCCATCGAGGTCCTGCGCGAGTACGGCGTCTCCCAGATGCCGATCGTCAAGCCCGGCGCCGGCCACCCCGACGTGATGGCGGCCGAGGTCATCGGCTCCGTGGTCGAGAAGGAGCTGCTCGCGGCGCTGTTCGCACAGCGCGCCTCGCTCTCCGACCCGCTGGAGAAGCACATGAGCTCGCCGCTGCCGCAGGTCGGCTCGGGCGAGCCGGTGTCCGAGCTGATGGCGGTGCTCGGCGAGGCCGACGCGGCGATCGTGCTGGTCGAGGGCAAGCCCACCGGTGTGGTGAGCCGCCAGGACCTCCTCGCCTTCCTGGCGAAGACCTCGAAGTAGCCCGCGGCCCGCCCGGGGACGGGGCGAGGGGCCACGGCCCGCCGCCCGCCCCGGGCACCGGCGTTTTCCGGCCGTCGCGCAAACGGTACGGGCCGGACACGTGACAGCAGCACGGCCTTAACACGGCTCCGGCACAGTGGTGGTTGTCGGCAGGGAGCCCGGGAGACCGGACCAGGCCGGCATCACCGACGGTGTTCGCACACCCTCCGGAGCGGCTCCCGGACAGGCGAACACCACGGACGCGGACGGCCCTGACCCGGCCGTGTCCCGCGTGGGGACCGCCGTCGTCCCGCCCCTCGTCCGCGAGGGTGCGGCGGTCCCCACGCACCACCTCCCGCTCGTCCGGGCCCGGCCCGCTTCCGGGGACCCCTGTGCAGCCTCCCGACGCCGGCCGCGCTCGAAGGCCGCCCGTGCCCTGCGGTGTCCCGCACCCGCCCTCATCGCCCCGAACGCCCCGGCGTACGCCCTCTGCGCAGGTGCGCGCCTCGTGTGCGGCGGAGGCCGCGTCCCGGACGGGGCGGTCAGTCCGCCTCGACGGGCCGGGCGCGCCGCAGGTGCGCGGCATGGACGAAGTTCACCCCCACGATGCCGGCCCAGGCCACCACCAGCCCCTTGAAGCCCGCCTGCGTGGCGCCGATGGCCGACAGCGGGATCGCCAGCACCAGCGTGATGATCGCGAAGCCGAAGCGCTCGCCGAAGTTGCCCTCCACCGGGCCGCCGTACGGGCTCGCGCCGCGGGCCGCGGCCAGGCGTTCCTCGGCGAGCCGGCGCCTGACCTGGGTGTCGACCTTCTCGACGAAGGAGTCCACCAGTGCGGCCTCGTATTCCGGTCCCAGCTCCCGCCGGGCCTTCACGGTCGCGTCGAGTTGCTTCTTCAGCTCTTGGGCGTGGGTGTCCATGCCCTCACCGTAGGAAGGGCCGCCTGCCCCGGCACTGGGGCTGGCCCCCGTATCCGCATCGCGGGCACCGGCTTGCCCCGCTGCATAACCGCATGCAGAGTGCTCCGTGACTGAATAAATCACCGGGACGGAGGGGGACGGTATGAGCGACAGCCCGGCGGCGCGGCTCCAGGCGCTGTTCGAGGGGCACCGGCTGACGCCGACCCAGCGGCGGATCGCGCACTGCATGGTGCGCGGGGCGGCGGAGGTCCCGTTCCTGTCGAGCGTCGAGCTCGCCGAGCTGGCCGGGGTGAGCCAGCCCTCGGTGACCCGGTTCGCCGTGGCGCTCGGCTTCGACGGCTACCCGGCGCTGCGCAGGCACCTGCGCGAGGTGGCTCCGGCCGAGCGGGCCGCCGCGCCCGGCGAGGACTCCTCCAACGAGTACCAGCAGGCCGTGCTGGGCGAGATCGAGAACCTGCGGCAGCTCGCCGAGATGCTCGCCGACCCCGCGCCGGTCGAGCAGGCGGGGCGGCTGCTCGCGGCCTCGACCCCGCTGCCGGTGCTCGGTCTGCGGGCGGCCTCCTCGCAGGCGCGCGGGTTCGCGTACTTCGCCGCCAAGGTGCATCCGGACGTACGCCTCCTCGACGAGGGCGGCTCGATGATGGAGGACCGCATCGACGCGGCCCTCTACGAGGGCGCCACGGCCCTGCTGTGCTTCGCGCTGCCCCGCCACCCGCGGGAGGTCGTGGACACGCTGGAACGCGCACGGAAGGCCGGCCTGACCGTGGTGACGGTCGCGGACTCGGCCTTCGCCCCGGTGGCCCGCCACTCCGACCTCCTGATCCCCGCCCCGGTCGGCACCGGCCTGGCCTTCGACACGGCGTGCGCGCCGATGCTGCTGGGCCGGGTGCTGCTGGAGGCGATGGCGGACGCCCTGCCCGACGCCCAGGCCCGGCTGGAGGCCTTCGACGCCCGGGCCGCGGCCCGGGGGCTGTTCGTGGAGTGAGCCTCAGCGGTAGTCGAGCTCGGCCAGCTCGGTGGCGAGGCGCACGCGCAGCGCCGGGATGCGGGCGAGCAGGGGCAGCAGGGTGTTGCGCACGGCGCGCAGCGCCCCGTTCCGGGTGGTCGCGACGCGGGTCATCCGGTCGGTGAGGGCCACCACGCGCAGGGCCACGGGGCGGCGCGCGGCCTCGTAGCCGTCGAGGTCGCCGCCGGCCAGGGCGCGGCCGAGGGCGTGGCCGTCCTGGATGCCGGTGTTCATGCCCTGCCCGCCGGCCGGGCTGTGCACGTGGGCGGCGTCCCCGGCGAGGAGCAGGCGCCCGGCGCGGTAGCGGTCGGCGACGCGGTGGTGGATCCGGAACCGGGAGGACCAGACGAGTTCGCGGACGGCCGCCCCGTCGGGGACGCGTTCCTCCAGCAGGCCCCGGACGAAGGCGAGGTCCGGCTCGGCGGGGGCCTCGGCGACGGTGGCGACGATCCGGTAGCGCCCGCAGGTCCCGGAGGTCTCCCCGGGCAGCGGGGCGATCACCATGAGGCCCGCCGCGCCGAAGACGAGCGAGACCTCCCGCGGGCCCGGAGCCCAGTCCATGACCACGTCGGCGAGGACGAAGGACTCCCCGTACGCGCTGCCCTCGAAGGCGATGCCCGCGGCCGCGCGGACCGCGCTGTGCATCCCGTCGGCGCCGACGACGTGCGCGGCGCGCAGGGTCTCGCCGGTGGCGGTGGTCAGGGTGGCCCCGTCCGCGTCCTGGGTGACGCCGGTCACCTCGTACGGGCGGTGGACGTCGCCGCCGAGCGCCCGCAGGCGGCGCAGGAGGACGGCCTCGGTCTCGTACTGGGGAACCATCAGCGCGTAGGGGTGGGCCGTGGGGAGGCGGTCGAAGTCGACGGCCGCGAGCGGGCGGGCGCCGTCGCGGATCCGGAACCGGGAGACGGGCAGGCCGCGGCCGACGAGGTCGGCGGTCAGCGCCCCGCTCGGGTCGAGCTCGTCGAGGACCTCCAGGGTGCGGGCGTGGACGACCGCGGCCCGGGAGGTGTTGGCACCCTCGCCCTGCCGGTCGAGGAGCACGAAGTCGACGCCGGCCTCGGCCAAAGTCACGGCGAGGGCGAGGCCGGTGGGGCCGGCGCCGACGACGGCGACTTCGGTGCGGGCGGGGAGCGGGAGTGCGGCGGTGCTGGTCATGAAGGCCTCCTCCGGCATGCCAACGTTTGTTGGCCAACGGCTGTTGACATCAGGATGCGCCTGCCCCGCTCACATGTCAACGGTTGTTGGCACACGCTTGTTGGCCTACGGTTGTTGACATGACAGAGCGACGCTCATCCGACCGGACCCGGGGTGTGATCCTGCGCGCCGCGCGCGAGCGGTTCGCCGCCCAGGGGTACGAGCGCACGACCATCCGGGCGGTGGCCTCGGACGCCGGGATCGACCCGTCGATGGTCATGCGGTACTTCGGCAGCAAGGAGCAGCTCTTCGGCGCCGCCCTGGCGGTGGACCTGCGCCTGCCTGATCTGGGCGCCGTGCCGGCCGGGGAACTTCCCGCCGTCCTCGTGCGCCACTTCGTGCAGCGGTGGGAGGGCGACCCGGCCGACGACGCCCTGCTGGTGCTGCTGCGTTCGGCGGTCACCAACGAGCAGGCCGCGGACCGGATGCGGGAGATCTTCGCGGCGCAGGTCGCTCCGGCGCTGGCGGCGGCCCTCGGCCCCGAACGGGCGGCCCGCGTCGCCGGACTGGTCGCCGGCCAGCTGCTGGGCCTGGCCCTGACCCGCTACCTGCTGCGGCTGCCCGCGGTCACCGCGCTGAGCCCGGACGACCTGGTCGCGGGCCTGGCCCCGGCGCTGGCGGCCGTCCTGGCCGGGTGAGGCGGGGCGGGGGCCCGCGCCCGTCCGCGACGGCGGCCCGCTGCAGCAGTGCGCCGCGCAGACGGCGGCCCGCTACAGCAGCGCGTCACGCAGGGCGCCGCCCGCCTCCGCCACGATGTCCGCGGCGGACTGCGCCGGCCTGGCGAGGCTGAAGCGGACCCGGCCCCGCGGGGTCACCGTGAAGCCGTGGACCGCCGGGCGCGGCAGGCTGTTGTAGCCGTAGTGGGCCGTGAAGAAGTACGCGCCAGTGTCGGGGATGCCGATCAGGTCGCCGGGGGCGAGCGGCGGCAGCTCGCGGGCCGCGGCGAGCAGGTCCCCCGCGAAGCAGGCCGGGCCGGCGACGTCCTGCGCCACCGGGCCGCCGGCCTTCGGGGCCCCCTTCGCGTCGTACGGCAGGATCCGCACCGGCCAGGTCGCCGGGGCGTAGGCGGTGCGGGTCGCCAGCTGGACGCCAGCGTGGGTGAGCGCGATCGGCCGGGAGCCGCTGCTCTTGGTGTACTCCACCCGGGCCAGCACCAGGCCGTGTTTGGCCAGCAGGGACCGGCCGAACTCGGTGACCAGACCGTACGACCCGTCGAAGAGCGCCGGTACCGCCTCGCGCAGGACGGCCACGTACCGGGCGTAGGTCGGGGTCACCTCGTCGGAGGCGAAGTTGACCGGGAGCCCGCCGCCGATGTCGAGGGTGTCGATCCGGCGCCGCCCGGCCGCCGCGTTGATCTCCTCGGCCAGCACGTGCAGGTCCCGCACGCCCTGCGCGATCAGCTCCAGTGGGACGCCCTGCGAGCCCGAGTGGATGTGCAGGCGGGTCAGCCACGGCCGGTCCAGGAAGGCCCGTACGAGCCACTCGCGCGCCCCGGGATCGCGCAGGGCGACGCCGAACTTCGAGGTCGACGTCGCCGTCGACAGCGCGGCGACGGCGCCCGCGCCGGTCTGCGGGTTGATCCGGACGCCGATCGGTGACGTCGTGGGCGCCGCGGCGACGAGGGCGTCGAGGCGTTCCAGCTCCTGGCCGTTGTCGGCGTTGACGGCGATGCCCAGTGCCAGTGCCTCGCGCAGCTCGGCCGTGGTCTTGGCGGGGGAGTCCAGGACGGTGCGGGCGGCGGGGACCCCGGCGGCTCGGGCCAGTGCCAGCTCGCCGGGGCTGGCGACCTCGCAGCCGAGCCCGGCGTCGGCGAGCAGCCGCAGCACCGGGACGAGCGGGGCGGCCTTCACCGCGAAGGCGTGCAGGACGGCCGTACCGGGTGCCAGGGCATCCGCGAAGGCGTGGGTCAGGGCGGCGGCCGAGGCCCTGATCCGGTCGGTGTCCAGCAGGCAGACCAGGGGCTCCGAGGAGTCGGCGCCGCCCACCAGCCCCTGCTCGACGGCGGCCCGTACGACCAGATCCCGGCGCTCGGCGGCGCCCTCGCCCTCCGTGTCTGCGGCCATGTCAGCCATCCCATCATCCGGCGTGGCCGACCGCAGCTGTTGACTGAATCTATTCAGAGAGCGAGTATGTGAATGAAATCAACCACATCGGAGGAGGCACCCGCCATGTCAGGACCCCGCCCCGTACGCGCCGCGCGCGGCACCGAGCTCAGCGCCCTGGGATGGCAGCAGGAGGCCGCGCTGCGGATGCTCCAGAACAACCTCGACCCCGAGGTCGCCGAGCACCCCGACAAGCTGGTCGTCTACGGCGGCACCGGCAAGGCGGCCCGCGACTGGCGCTCCTACGACGCCATGGTCCGCACCCTGCGGACCCTCAAGCAGGACGAGACGATGCTCGTCCAGTCCGGCCGCCCGGTCGGCGTCATGCAGACCCACGAGTGGGCGCCGCGCGTCCTGCTCGCCAACTCCAACCTGGTCGGCGACTGGGCCAACTGGGAGGAGTTCCGCCGCCTGGAGCACCTCGGCCTGACCATGTACGGCCAGATGACCGCCGGCTCGTGGATCTACATCGGCACCCAGGGCATCCTCCAGGGCACCTACGAGACCTTCGCAGCCGTCGCGGCCAAGAAGTTCGGCGGCACCCTCGCCGGTACGATCACCCTCACCGCCGGCCTCGGCGGCATGGGCGGCGCCCAGCCGCTGGCCGTCACGATGAACGACGGCGTCGCCATCTGCATCGACGTCGACCCGCGCGCCATCGAGCGCCGCATCGAGCACCGCTACCTGGACGTCAAGGCCGACGACCTGCGCCACGCCCTCCAGCTGGCCGTCGAGGCCCGCGACGCCCGCAAGCCGCTCTCCATCGGCCTGCTCGGCAACGCCGCCGAACTGCTCCCGCAGATGCTCGCCGAGGGCGCCCCGATCGACATCGTGACGGACCAGACCTCCGCTCACGACCCGCTGTCCTACCTGCCCGTCGGCGTCGACTTCGACGACATGGCCTCCGCCGCGGCCAAGGACCCGGCCGGCTTCACCACCCGGGCCCGCGCGTCCATGGCCAAGCACGTCGAGGCCATGGTCGGCTTCATGGACGCCGGCGCCGAGGTCTTCGACTACGGCAACTCCATCCGCGGCGAGGCCCAGCTGGCCGGCTACGACCGCGCCTTCGCCTTCCCCGGCTTCGTCCCGGCCTACATCCGCCCGCTGTTCTGCGAGGGCAAGGGTCCCTTCCGCTGGGCCGCCCTGTCCGGCGAGGCCTCCGACATCCACAAGACCGACAAGGCGATGCTCGAACTCTTCCCCGAGAACGAGTCCCTGCACCGCTGGATCAAGATGGCCGGCGAGCGCGTCCACTTCCAGGGCCTGCCCGCGCGCATCTGCTGGCTCGGCTACGGCGAACGCGACAAGGCGGGCGAGCGCTTCAACGAGATGGTCGCCGACGGCACGCTCGCCGCGCCCCTCGCGATCGGCCGCGACCACCTCGACTGCGGCTCGGTGGCCTCCCCGTACCGCGAGACCGAGGCCATGCTCGACGGCTCCGACGCCATCGCCGACTGGCCGCTGCTCAACGCCATGGTCAACGTCGCCTCCGGCGCCTCCTGGGTCTCCATCCACCACGGCGGCGGCGTCGGCATGGGCCGCTCCATCCACGCGGGCCAGGTGACGGTCGCCGACG
Source organism: Streptomyces sp. NPDC058880 (assembly GCF_042742535.1). NCBI lineage: Bacteria > Bacillati > Actinomycetota > Actinomycetes > Kitasatosporales > Streptomycetaceae > Streptomyces > Streptomyces sp. NPDC058880. Next base: position 45,914 of record NZ_JBHYMC010000044.1, on the reverse strand, counting down.
GCACCGCGCTGGCCGGCGAGAAGATCCGCCGCGTCCTCACCAACGACCCGGGCATGGGCGTCATCCGCCACGTCGACGCCGGCTACGACATCGCCGAGACGGTCGCCGACGAGCGCGGGGTCCGCGTCCCGATGCGCGAGGGCGACGACGCGTGACCAGCGTTTCCTTCCACCAGATGTGGGCCGACCTCGCGCCCGTCGGCCGCAGCGCCGACACCGGCGGCTACCGCCGCTACGCCTGGAGCGGGGCCGACGCCGACTGTCGGACCTGGTTCCAGGAGCAGGCCGAGGCGCGCGGACTCGCCTACGAGACCGACCGCAACGGAAACCAGTGGGCCTGGCTCGGCGACCCCCTCGCCGGGGACGCCGTGGTCACCGGCTCACACCTGGACTCCGTCCCCGACGGCGGGGCCTTCGACGGCCCCCTCGGCGTGGTCTCCTCCTTCGCGGCCCTGGACGAACTCCGCAGGAGGGGCGCGGAGTTCTCCAGGCCGCTGGCCATCACCAACTTCGGCGACGAGGAGGGCGCCCGCTTCGGGCTCGCCTGCGTCGGCTCCCGGCTCACCGCCGGCCAGCTGACCAAGGAGAAGGCCCACGAGCTGCGCGACGCCGACGGCGTCAGCCTGCCGCAGGCCATGGAGGCCGCCGGGTACGACCCCGAGGCGATCGGTGCCGACCCCGAACGGCTCGGCCGGATCGGCGCGTTCGTCGAGCTGCACGTCGAACAGGGCCGCGCCCTGGACCTGTCCGGGGACCGGGTGGGCATCGCCTCGGCGATCTGGCCGCACGGCCGCTGGCGGTTCGACTTCCGCGGCGAGGCGAACCACGCCGGCACCACCCGCCTGGTGGACCGGCGCGACCCGATGCTGACGTACGCGGCGACCGTCCTGGCTGCCCGTACGGAGGCGGCCCTCGCCGGTGCCGTGGCCACCTTCGGGAAGATCTCCGTCGAACCCAACGGGGTCAACGCCATTCCGTCGCTGGTGCGCGGCTGGCTCGACTCCCGCGCCGCCGACCAGGCCACCCTCGACACGGTCGTCACCGCCATCGAGAAGGCCGCCCGCGAGCGCGCCGACCAGGATGGCGTCGACCTCGGGATCGTCCGGGAGTCCTTCACCCCGGTCGTCGAGTTCGAGCACGCCCTGCGCGACGAGATGAACCGGATCCTGGGCGGGTCCGTCCCCGTCCTGGGCACCGGGGCGGGACACGACGCCGGAATCCTCTCCGCCGCGGTCCCGACCGCCATGCTGTTCGTGCGCAACCCGACCGGCGTCTCCCACTCCCCGCGGGAGTTCGCCGCAGAGGACGACTGCGTGGCCGGTGTCCTCGCCCTCGCCGACGTACTGGAGGGCCTGGCATGCCGCTGACGACGTACTGGCTGGAGCACGCCTGGCTCGGCACCCGCCCCCGGCCGACACCGGGAGGCACCCCCGTCGAGCAGGGCGTCGCCCTGGAGGTCACCGAGGACGGGCGGATCGGCGCCCTGCGCACCGGGGTCGCCAGCCCGCCGCCCGGCGCGGAGCCGCTGCGCGGCCTGACGGTCCCGGGCCTGGCCAACGCGCACAGCCACGCCTTCCACCGGGCCCTGCGCGGCGTCGTCCAGATCGGCTCCGGCACCTTCTGGACCTGGCGCGAGCTCATGTACGAGGTCGCCCAGAACCTCACCCCCGACAGCTACTTCGCGCTCGCCCGCGCCGCGTACGCCGAGATGGCGCTGGCCGGCATCACCCATGTCGGCGAGTTCCACTACGTCCACCACGCGCCCGGCGGCACCCCGTACACCGACCCCAACGCCATGGGCGAGGCCCTGATCGAGGCCGCCGCCGCGGCGGGCATCCGCATCACCCTCCTCGACACCGCCTACCTCTCGTCCGGGTTCGGCGAGGCCCCCAACGCCCACCAGCGGCGCTTCTCGGACGGCACCGCCGACGCCTGGGCCGCACGCGTCTCGGCCCTCAAGCCCCGCGGTCACGCCCGGATCGGCGCGGCCGTCCACTCGGTGCGGGCCGTACCCGCGGACCAGCTGGCCACCGTCGCCCACTGGGCCGCGGAGCGGCAGGCCCCGCTGCACGTGCACCTCTCCGAGCAGACCGCCGAGAACGAGGCCTGCCAAGCCGCGCACGGCCGCACCCCGAGCCAACTGCTGGCCGACCACGGGGTGCTCGGCCCGCGCACCACCGGCGTCCACAACACCCACCTCACGGACGCGGACATCGCCCTGCTCGGCGCCACCGGCACCGGCACCTGCATGTGCCCCACCACCGAACGCGACCTCGCCGACGGCATCGGCCCGGCCACCCGGCTCCAGCGGGCGGGCAGCCCGCTCTCCCTGGGCAGCGACAGCCACGCCGTGATCGACCTGCTCGAAGAGGCCCGTGCGATGGAGCTGAACGAGCGCCTGCGCAGCCGCACCCGGGGCCACTGGACGGCCGACGCGCTGCTCACCGCCGCCACCGGCGACGGGCACGCGGCGCTGGGGCTGCCCGACGCGGGCCGCCTGGAGGCGGGCGCGCTCGCGGACTTCACCACGATCGCGCTGGACTCCGTCCGCACCGCCGGCCCGCCGCCGCGGTTCGGCGCCGAGACGGCGGTCTTCGCCGCCACCGCCGCGGACGTCCGCCACACGGTGGTCGGCGGCCGCCACGTCGTCCGCGACGGCCACCACACCCTGGTCGAGGACGTACCGTCCGCCCTGTCCGAAGCGATCGCGGCCCTCCGCGCCTGACCCGGCCCGCCCCCGCCCCTTCCCCGCTTCCCGGGGCTCCGGAAGGAGCGGCGCGGGGGCGGGCGAGTTCTGAGAGGAACCCAGTGACCACCACGGCCATCACCCACATCGCCGCCCTCGTCACCAACGACCCGTCCGTCGGCGACGGCAGCCCCCTCGGCCTGATCGAGAACGCCGCCCTCGTCATCGACGGTGACACGGTCGCCTGGGTCGGTCCCGCGGACAAGGCTCCGGCCGCCGACACCGCGTACGACGCGCAGGGCCGCGCCGTCATCCCCGGCTTCGTCGACAGCCACAGCCACCTCGTCTTCGCCGGGGACCGCACGCAGGAGTTCAACGCCCGGATGTCCGGCCGCGCCTACTCCGCCGGAGGCATCCGCACCACCGTCGCCGCGACCCGCGCCGCCTCCGACGCCGCGCTGGAGGCCAACCTCGTCCGCCACCTCGACGAGGCCCGCCGCCAGGGCACCACCACCTTCGAGACCAAGTCCGGCTACGGCCTCACCGTCGCCGACGAGGCCCGCGCCCTGCGCATCGCCGCCGCGCACACCGACGAGGTCACCTACCTCGGCGCGCACATCGTCTCCCCGGACTACGCCGACGACCCCGCCGGCTACGTCGACCTCGTCACCGGCGAGATGCTGGCGGCCTGCGCCCCCTACGCGCGCTGGGTCGACGTCTTCTGCGAGAAGGGCGCCTTCGACGGCGAACAGGCCCGCGCGATCCTCACCGCGGGCGCCGCCGCCGGGCTCATCCCGCGCGTCCACGCCAACCAGCTCTCCCACGGGCCCGGCGTGCAGCTCGCCGTCGAGCTGCGGGCCGCGTCCGCCGACCACTGCACCCACCTCACCGACGCCGACGTCGACGCCCTCGCCCAGGCGGCGGACACCACGGTCGCCACCCTGCTGCCCGGCGCCGAGTTCTCCACCCGCGCCCAGTGGCCCGACGCCCGCCGCCTGATCGACGCGGGTGCGACCGTCGCCCTGTCCACGGACTGCAACCCCGGCTCCTCCTACACGAGTTCCATGCCCTTCTGCATCGCGCTCGCCGTCCGCGACATGCGGATGACCCCCGACGAGGCCCTGTGGTCGGCGACCGCCGGCGGCGCCCGCGCGCTGCGCCGTGCGGACATCGGCGTCCTGACCCCGGGGGCCCTTGCCGACCTGGCCCTGCTGGACGCCCCCAGCCACGTCCACCTGGCCTACCGGCCGGGCGTGCCGCTGGTTTCCGAGGTGTGGCACCGGGGCGTCCGCGCCTCCTGACGCACGGCCGATCCGGGCCTGTCCTTTGTCTTCCCTCCGCAAGGCCCCCGGCGTACCTTGAGCCACCGATCTGATGTGCCGTCAGGTATTTGTGGCCCGAGGGGAAGACGAAGGTGTCCGACCGCAAACGCTCCACCGCGCTCGCGCTGGCCTCCGCGCTGGCCGGATCGGCGGTGCTGTTCGCCGCCCCCACCGCCCACGCCGCGGTCGTCGACGTGGCCTACGACTGCAAGACCCCGATCGGGGACAAGTCGGCGGTGTCGCCCATCGCCATCAAGGCCGTCAAGGCGGGCGACGGCTACACACTGACGATGTCCTTCCAGAAGGGCGTCTCGTCCAGCCCCATCGAGCTGGGCAAGGGCGCCATGAGCCCCAGCGCCGTCATCGTCGTCGGCGGGGCCGAGAAGGCCTCCGTACCGGTCGCCGGGCCGTCCAACCCCGAGGCCGTACCGCCCGACACCCCCATCAAGATCACCGACCTCTCGGGCACCTACACGCCGGGGAAGACCGGCAGGGTCACCTTCACCGCAGGCGTGCTCACCATCAAGGCGATGGGCACCACGACCACCTGCACCCCCGGCAACCACCCCGGGCCCTCCCTCGAACTGGACGTCACCGCCCCGGGCGGGGCCGGCACGCCGTCCGGCGGCGACTCCCCGCCCGACACCCTCCCGCAGACCGGACCGACCGATTCGGCCCTCGCCCTCGGCACCCTCGGCGGCACCGTGATGCTCACCGGCGCGGCCGGAGTGCTCTGGCTGACCCGGCGCGGCCGGCGGGCCCGGTCCTGAACGGGGCACCCCGGCCATGCCCGTACCGCACACCCCCCGGACCGTCCGCCGCCTCCTGGCCCTGCTCGCGGCGGCCGCACTGCACACGGTCCCCGCCGTGCCCGCGGCCGCCGACGCACCGGGCTGGACCGCCGAACCCGCCGCCGGAGCGGCCGCGGCCCGGCCCGGCGGCGCCCGCCCGTACTTCTACCTGGAGGGCGCCCCCGCCACCGTGCTGGAGGACCGCCTCGCCCTGACCAACACCACCGACCGGGAACACACCGTCACCCTGCGCGGATCCGACGCCGTCGACGGCGTCCCCGCGGTGCCCCCGGCCGCTCCCGCCCCCGGTGCGGGCGGCGCCGGGTCCTGGTTCAGCTTCGGCGCCGGGGCCACCGTGACGATCCCGCCCCGCACCCGCGCGGTGGTCCCGTTCACCGTCACCGTGCCGCCCACGGCACCGCCCGGCGACCACCCCGCCGCCGTGATCGCCGCCGAAGCGGGCCGGGAGGCGGGCGTACGGGTCCACCTGCGGGTCTCCGGCCCCACCCTGGCGGCCCTCACCGTCGAGGACGTCGCCATACGGGGCCGGGGCACGGCCGCGGTCGTCGCCTACACCCTGGTCAACCGCGGCAACGTGGCCCTCGTCCCCGAGCTGTACCTCCGCGCCGAGGGCGCCTTCGGCGAGCTTCCGGGCCGCGGGCCGCGCCCCGTGCCGGTCGAACTGCCGCCCGGCCGGAGGGTCGAATTGACCGAGCCCTGGCCCGGCGCCCCGGTCTTCGACCGGGTGCGCGTCACCGTCACCGCCACCGCCCCGGGCGGTGCCGCGTCCACCGCGTCCGCGTCGGCCTGGTGCGTGCCCTGGCGGGCCGCCGGCCGGACCGGTCTCGGCCTGCTCGGCCTCGGCGGGACCGCGCTGGTCACGCTGACCCTCGTACGCGGCCGGCGGCGCCTGCGACGGGGGCCGGCGGACGGCGGGGCCGACGGCGCCGGTGGCGGACCCGGAGGGAAGCCCGGAGCGGCGACCCCCGCACCGGAACACGAACTGACGGGAGCCTCCAGGTGAGCGCCATGGTCGGCGGCACAGCACGGGGCAGGGCCGGCGGCACCACCCGGTCCCTGCTCGCGGCGCTCGCGGCATGCATCCTCGTACTCCTTCCCGCCGCCCCCTCCGCCGCGGACGGGGCAGAACCCACCGCCGCGCTCTCCCTCCAGGAGGCCGCCCGGGGCAGCGAGATCACCGTGACCGGCACCGGCTGGCGGGCCAAGACCCTCGTGATGCTGCTGGTCTGCGGGCAGAACATGATCGGCGGCACCAACAGCTGCGCCAACGCCGACGGGGCGGCCGTCTCCGTCGCCGAGGACGGGCACTTCGCGGCCCGGCTGCCCGTGGCACCCCCGCCGAAGCCCTGCCCGTGCGTCGTCAACGTCACCTCCGTCAACGGGGACGGGGCCACGGTCGCCGTCCCCCTGAAGATCACCGGCCATCCGGTGGCCGACCTGCCGGCCGCATCCGGCACGGGCCGCCTCGCCCTGCTCACCGGGGTCCGGCTGGAGGGCGAGGACGGCGTCCTGACCTGGTTCGGAGCCCCACCCGCCCGGAAGTTCAAGGTCACCGTCGGCAACCTCGGCACGGCCCCCGTCAAGGACCCCGTCTTCCAGCTCGGCACCGCCCACGGCGTGTTCGCACCGCTGTGGGAGGAGGCCCGCTGGAAGGGGACCGTCCCGCCCGGCGGCACGGCGGAGGTCGCGCTCGACGTCGTCCTGCCCGCGGGGGCCCACGGCGACTACACAGTCTCCCTCAAGTACGGCGAGACCGTCATGGCCACCCAGCCCTGGGGCGTGGCCCGCCCCTACGGGGTCGTGCTCTTCTGGGGCCTGCTCCTCGTGGTGGTCCCGGCCGCCCTCTTCCGCATCGGCATGGCCGTCGTCGACAGGGTCCGGCCGCACACCGCGGGCGGCGCCGCACACCGCCGGGGCGCACGACGGGCCGGGGCCGCGGCCGCGGTGACGGCCCGGCTTCCCCGGCTCCCGCGTCCGCGCCCGGCCGGGCCGGCCCGTAGCGGGCGGCCGGAGCAGCCCTCCGCGACCTCCACGGCGGTCCTGCCGTGGTTCACCCCGGACAACGCGCCGGAGACGCCACCCCAGACGTCCGCACCGTCTGAGAACCGTTCGACGACGAAGGGACCATCGTGAAGAACCGACGGAGGGCGACCGCGGCCCTGGTCGCGCTGCTGCTCGGCGGCGCGGGCCTCGCCATCACGGCTCCAACCGCCCAGGCCGCCGAGGCCACGTTCAAGGTCAGGTGCGTGCCGCCGGCCGGCGGCGGCTCCCCGGTGGAGGGCGAGACCACCGCGAAGATCACCGCACCGGCCGCGGCCAAGGTCGGCGACGAGGTCGACGTGTCCTGGGAGACGCTCAAGCCGGCCTCGAACAACACCGACCTGATGGACATCCCGAAGGACTCCGTCCAGCCCACCGGCTGGATCACCGTGGGCGGCGGTGGCGGGGAGCTGAAGGTCGTCGGGGAGAAGAAGAACCCGCCGATCCCGAAGAAGGCCCCCATGCAGATGTCCACGATGAAGGGCAAGCTCAAGCTCACCAAGGCCGGCCGGATCACCCTGACGCCCGGCAGGTACGACGTCGCCGTCACCTTCTCCTTCGGCACCTTCGTCACCAAGTGCGCGCCGGTCGGCGAGGTCGCCGGCGGAGCGGCCATCGACGTGTCGGGCGACTCCAGCGCGGGCACGACCACCGGCGGCACCACCACCGCCGGCGGAACGGCGAACGGCGGCACCACCGGCGGCACCACGTCGGGCGGCTCCACCGGCGGCACCACGTCGGGCGGCACCACGTCGGGCGGCTCCACCACCGGCGGCTCCACCGCCTCGGGCGGCAGCGGCGGCGGAGGCGGTCAGAGCGACTTCCCGGGCACGGCGGTCGAGGTGACCTTCGACTGCGGGGCGGTCGTCCCGGGCGGGATCAAGACCCCCGTCACGATCAACGCCAGGAAGAACGGCGGCAGCTACGGCCTCACCGTCAAGACCGCCAAGGGCGCGATGGCGGCGCCCATGGCCCTGCCCGCGGGCGCCCTCAAGCCCTCGATGGACGTCAGGCTCGGCGGGGCGGACAGCGGCACGGTCAAGGTCTCCGGCCCGGCCAACGCCGAGCCGATCCCGGACAAGGCCCCGGTCAGCCTCAGCGACATGACCGGCACCTACACACCCGGCGGGTCCGGCAGGGTGACGCTCAGCCCGGACCGGCTGACCATCGACGTCACGATGGCCCCCGGCTCCACGCCCATCAACGTCCCCTGCCGGGCGACGAGCAGCGGCGTCTCGCTGGAACTGGACACCACCGCCCAGCCGGGCGGCTCCGGCTCCGCGACCGGCACCACCGGCAGCACCGCCTCGGGCGGCCTGGCCGAGACCGGCGCGCGGGACGGCGGCGGCGTCAAGGCCCTCGCGCTGGTCGCCGGCACGGTGATCCTGCTCGGCGGCGCGGTGTTCACCTTCACCCCGTGGCGCCGCCTGCGCGGCACCCGCTGACACGGGAACGGCCCGGCACACCTTCCGGTGTGCCGGGCCGTCGTCCCGCCGGAGCGGGACGGGTCAGTTCATGCCGCCCATCAGCATGTTGACCTTCTTGCGGTACATGAAGATCGCGACACCGGCGAGGACGGCGGCGAACGCCTGGAAGAGGATCACGCCGACACCGTTCAGCTGGACGTCGGCCAGGCTGAGCAGACCGGTGACGCAGTCACCGGCGGTGACCGCCAGGAACCAGACGCCCATCATCTGGGAGCCGTACTTCTGCGGCGCCATCTTCGTGGTGACCGACAGGCCGACCGGGGAGAGGCACAGCTCGGCGAGCGTGTGCATCAGGAAGATCAGCACCAGCCACCACATGGTGACCTTGGTGTCGTTGCCGGCGGTCTGGCTCAGCGGGATGGCGAAGACGAAGAACGAGGCACCGACGATGATCAGGGCCGTGGAGAACTTCGCGATGGTGCTGGGCTCGCGGTTGCGGCGGGCCAGCGCCACCCACACGGCGGCGAAGACCGGGGCCAGGGCCACCACGAAGAGCGGGTTCAGCGACTGGAAGATCGTGGTCGGGACCTCCCAGCCGAACAGGCTGCGCTCGGAGTTCTTGTCACCGAACAGCGAGAGGGTCGAACCGCCCTGGTCGTAGATCATCCAGAAGACGGCGGCGGCCACGAAGAACCAGATGTAGGCGCTCATCCGGGTCTGCTCGCCGGGGCTGAGGTCCTTGTCCCGCTTGATGCGGGCCAGGACGGCGACCGGGATGACCAGACCGGCGATGGTGATCGGGTACAGCGCCCACTTGATGGTGAACATGTCCGCCGCGACCACGGCGCCGTAGAAGACGGCGACGACGGCGAGGACGGCCAGGGCCTTGGTGATCACGGCCTTGCGCTCGGCCGGGCTCAGCGGGTTCGGGACGATGCTGCTCTTCGGGCTCAGGGTGCGGCCGGCCAGCAGGAAGACGGCCAGGCCGATGCCCATGCCGACGGCGGCGAGCGCGAAGCCGAGGTGCCAGTTCACCGTCTCGCCGACGATGCCGATGCCGACCGGGGCGAGGAGGGCACCCACGTTGATGCCGATGTAGAAGATCGTGAAGCCGCTGTCGCGACGTGGGTCGTCCGCGTCCTTGTACAGGTGGCCGACCATCGTGGAGATGTTGGCCTTCAGCAGACCGGAGCCGACCGCGACCAGCAGCAGACCGACGAAGAACGCCAGCTGGCCGGGGACGGCGAGCGCCACGTGGCCTGCCATGATGACGAAGCTGGCGATGGCGACCGTCTTGCGGGCGCCCCAGACGCGGTCACCGAACCAGCCGCCGGGCATGGCCATCAGGTAGACCATGGCCACGTACACGGAGTAGATCGCCGTGGCCGTCGCCGCGGTGAAGCCGAGGCCGCCGCCCTGGCTGCCGGTCGCGGCGTCGACGCCGCCGGAGACCAGGTACAGAACGAGAAGCGCACGCATGCCGTAGTAGGAGAAGCGCTCCCACATCTCGGTCATGAACAGCGTGGCCAGGCCGATCGGGTGGCCGAGGACGGTCTTCTCGTGAGCGGGGCTCGGTGAGGCCGTCGTCAGGCTGGAAGCCATGGTCGATCCTTGCTTGCTCGGGACGCTTCGGCTTCGTGAGCCCATCCGCGCCCGGTGGGGGGTGGCCGGCACCGGCGGACGGAGTCCCGCCCCACGCCCCGGGGGGTCTCGCCCCCCGTCGAACAGGGGGTGAGGGGAATCCGCTACCGGGATCCACGCCCACCCGCGCACCATCACGCGAGGGGCCCGGCCAACAGGTCATTCACGTCGAGTCCGGCCGGTTCGGTCCCTCTGGGGGGCCGCCCGTCCGGTTCAGGACAGAAACAGAGACCCATGTGCTGCTTTTCGGCACAAAGGTCCCTGAGGTATTGCATCAGGCGTCTCGCCACCATACGACACGACACTGCGGCATATGAAAGGACTTGAGAGATGGATCACAAGGTGAGTCGGGAACCGTTCGGCCATATTCGAAGGCGTTCAGCAGCTCATAAGACCAGATCGGAAGGGGCGTGCACGCAGGCCTCTCGACCAGGTCGCCTCGGACTACCATCACCCACATGACGCGTGTACTGCTCGCCGAGGACGACGCATCCATCTCGGAGCCCCTGGCCCGCGCCCTGCGCCGGGAGGGGTACGAGGTCGAGGTCCGGGAGGACGGCCCCACCGCCCTGGACGCGGGACTTCAGGGAGGAGTCGACCTCGTCGTCCTGGACCTGGGCCTGCCGGGCATGGACGGACTCGAAGTCGCCCGCAGACTGCGCGCCGAAGGCCACGGCTTCCCGATCCTGGTCCTCACCGCCCGGGCGGACGAGGTCGACACGGTCGTCGGCCTCGACGCGGGCGCCGACGACTACGTGACCAAGCCCTTCCGCCTGGCCGAGCTCCTGGCCCGGGTCCGGGCCCTGCTCCGGCGCGGCGCCACCGAGGCCGCCCAGCCCCCCGCCACCCACGGCGTACGGATCGACGTCGAGTCGCACCGTGCCTGGATGGGCGAGGAGGAGCTCCAGCTCACTGCCAAGGAGTTCGACCTGCTGCGCGTCCTGGTGCGCGACGCCGGCCGCGTCGTTACCCGGGACCAGCTCATGCGGGAGGTCTGGGACACCACCTGGTGGTCCTCCACCAAGACCCTCGATATGCACATCTCCTGGCTGCGCAAGAAGCTGGGCGACGACGCCGCCAACCCGCGCTACATCGCCACCGTCCGCGGCGTCGGCTTCCGCTTCGAGAAGAGCTGACCCCCGGGGCCTTCCTCCCGGATCCGGCCGGGCCCGCGTGCTCCGCCGCGCCCGCTCACCGCGTCGTCCCCCTCCTCCGCCTGACGACCGGGCGCACCGGACCCCGCCCCCCGATCCGGCCTGATCCGGAAGAAAGGCCCCAGCCCATGCGCCGCCGCCTCATCCAGTCCACGCTCGCCGTGGTGCTCGTGGTGATCGCCGTCTTCGGGGTCTCCCTCGTCATTGTGGAGACCCGGACCATCACCAGCAGCGCCCAGGACCGGGTCGAGGCCGAGGCGCTGCGCCTGGTGGGCATCGTCGAGGCGAACGTCCTTGAGAAGAAGCCCAACGACCCCTCCACCCTCGCCGAGCAGCTCGACGCCGGCCACTTCGCGCGCATCACGATCCCCGGGCAGCCGGCCCTGGAAGTGGGCGTGCCGATCCCCGACAGCGTCGTGCGCGGCACCGCGCGCGGCGAACAGGGCGAGATCGTCGTCGTGGAGGAGGCCCGCGCCACCGTGACGAGGGAGGTCGTACGGACCCTGGCCGTCGTCGGCGCGGTGGCCCTGCTGGCCGTCGTGGCGGCCGTACTGCTCGCCGTACGGCAGGCGAACCGGCTGGCCTCCCCGCTCACCGACCTCGCCGAGACCGCGGAGCGGCTCGGCTCGGGCGACCCGCGGCCCCGGCACAAGCGTTACGGGGTACCCGAGCTCGACCGGGTCGCGGACGTGCTGGACTCCAGCGCCGAACGGATCGGCCGGATGCTCACCGCCGAGCGACGCCTCGCGGCCGACGCCTCCCACCAGCTGCGCACCCCGCTCACGGCGCTGTCGATGCGACTGGAGGAGATCACGGTCACCGACGACCTGGAGACCGTACGGGAAGAGGCCACGATCGCCCTGACCCAGGTCGAGCGGCTCACCGACGTGGTGCAGCGGCTGCTCACGAACTCGCGGGACCCGCGCACGGGCTCCGCGGTCCCCTTCGACCTCGACGAGGTCGTCAAACAGCAGGTGGAGGAGTGGCGGCCGGCCTACCGCAGCGCGGGACGGGCCATCGTGCGCTCCGGGAAGCAGGGCGTACGGGCCGTCGGCACCCCCGGCGCGGTCTCCCAGGTCCTGGCCACCCTCGTGGAGAACGCCCTGATGCACGGCGGCGGCACCGTCGCCCTGCGCACCAGGGTGATCGGCAACCAGGCGGTGCTGGAGGTCACGGACGAGGGCCCGGGTGTCCCGCCCGACCTCGGGAACCGCATCTTCGAGCGGGCCATCAGCGGCCGGAACTCCACCGGGATCGGCCTCGCGGTCGCCCGGGACCTCGCCGAGGCCGACGGCGGGCGCCTGGAGCTGCTCCAAACGCAGCCCCCGGTGTTCGCGCTGTTCCTCAGCCGTACGGCCCCGCCGCCCGCCGAGCGCGAGAAGACGGTGCGCTAGACCAGGACGGCTAGTTGTTCGCGGGCTCCGGCAGCGGCTCGGACCTGCGCTCCGGCCGGGGCAGCGGCGCCGGTGCCGCTTCGGCGGCGGGCGGGGGGACGGGCGGCAGGGCCTTGAAGACCCAGGTCCGGTACGACCAGAAGCGGAAGACGGTGGCCGTACCGATCCCGATGAACTTGAAGACGTTGCTGGCGAGCGGGCCGTCCCAGCCGAAGCCGTAGGTGGCGGTGTAGAGCACGCCGTTCTCGATGACCAGGCCGAGCGCGCTGAAGCCGGCGAAGAGCGCCATTTCGCGGGTGCGGCCGCGCTGGGCGCGGTCCCGGTAGGCGAAGTAGCGGAAGCCGAGGTAGTTCGTGGCGATGGCCACGGTGGTGGCTATCACGCTCGCGCGGACCACCTGGAGGTCGGTGGTGCTGCGGATCAGGTTGAAGACACCCAGGTTGACCAGGACCCCCAGTCCGCCGACCGCCCCGAACTTGGCCACCTCGCGCACGAGGCCCCGTACGCGTGCGAGGACCGATCCGCGCTGCGTGGTCATCAGTAGGCCAGTCCTGTCGGTCACCGCCCCCTCACGGGGCGTCCGGTCTCCGTCAACCCACCCATGCTAAGTCTCCTCCCCGCGCTCCGTCTGTGCCTTCCCGCACCGTGCGACGCACGGCACATCGGGGGCGATGCCGGAGGGACACCCCCGGGGCCACGTCCGGATGGCGGAATACCGGCGGATACCCTGGAGGAGTGACGTTCCCGGTAGTCGGCATGGTCGGCGGCGGTCAGCTCGCCCGCATGACCCACGAGGCGGGTATCCCCCTCGGCATCAGATTCAAGCTCCTCAGTGACACACCACAGGACTCGGCGGCCCAGGTCGTGAGCGAGGTCGTCATCGGCGACTATCGCGACCTGGAGACGTTGCGTGCCTTCGCGCACGGCTGTGACGTGATCACCTTCGACCACGAGCATGTACCCACGGAGCACCTTCGGGCCCTGGAAGCGGACGGCATCCCCGTCCGCCCGGGGCCCGACGCCTTGGTACACGCCCAGGACAAGGGGGTGATGCGCGCCAAACTCGACGAGATCGGCGCGCCCAGCCCCCGCCACCGGATCGTGAGCGATCCGGCGGACGTGACCGCCTTCGCGGACGAGGTGGGCGGCTTCCCCGTCATCCTCAAGACCGTGCGCGGCGGCTACGACGGCAAAGGGGTGTGGTTCGTCCGCACCCCGCAGGACGCCGAGGCCCCGTTCAAGGCGGGCGTCCCGGTCCTCGCCGAGGAGAAGGTGGACTTCGTCCGCGAGCTCGCGGCGAACATCGTCCGCTCCCCGCACGGGCAGGCGGTCGCCTATCCCGTCGTCGAGTCCCGCCAGGTGGACGGGGTCTGCGACACGGTGATCGCTCCCGCGCCGGACCTCTCCGAGGAGCTGGCCGGCGAGGCCCAGGCCCTCGCCCTGCGCATCGCGCAGGAACTCGGCGTGACCGGTCACCTGGCCGTGGAGCTGTTCGAGACCACCGACGGCCGGATCCTCGTCAACGAACTGGCGATGCGTCCGCACAACAGCGGTCACTGGACCCAGGACGGGGCCGTGACCTCCCAGTTCGCCAACCACGTGCGCGCGGTCCTGGACCTGCCGCTGGGCGACCCGCGCGCCCGCGCCCCGTGGACCGTCATGGCGAACGTGCTGGGCGGGGACTACCCCGACATGTACGCGGCCTACCTGCACTGCATGGCCCACGACCCCCAGCTGAAGATCCACATGTACGGCAAGGACGTGAAACACGGTCGCAAGGTCGGCCACGTCAACACCTACGGCGACGACCTGGACGATGTGCTGGAGCGCGCACGCCACGCCGCCGACTACCTCAGAGGAACGGTCACGGAATGAGCACCACCGCCGCAGGCCCCGTCATCGGCATCGTCATGGGGTCCGACTCGGACTGGCCCGTGATGGAGGCCGCCGCCCAGGCCCTCGACGAGTTCGAGATCCCCTACGAGGTCGACGTCGTCTCCGCCCACCGGATGCCGCGCGAGATGATCGAGTACGGGGAGCAGGCCGCCGAGCGCGGCCTGAAGGCGATCATCGCGGGCGCGGGCGGAGCCGCCCACCTGCCCGGCATGCTCGCCTCGGTCACCCCGCTGCCGGTCATCGGCGTGCCGGTGCCGCTGAAGCACCTCGACGGCATGGACTCCCTGCTGTCGATCGTCCAGATGCCGGCCGGGGTTCCCGTCGCCACCGTCTCGGTCGCCGGCGCGCGCAACGCGGGCCTGCTGGCCGTACGGATGCTGGCCGCCCACGACACGGAGCTGTTGGCCCGGATGCGCGACTTCCAGCAGGAGCTCCGCGACCAGGCCACCGAGAAGGGCAAGCGGCTGCGCACCAAGGTCGCGAACTCGGAGTCCTTCGGGTTCGGCAAGTGAGCGCGGCGCAGCGCCTGGCGGAGGCGCGCGAGCTGCTGGCCGAGCACCCCGTCGTGGACGGTCACAACGACCTGCCCTGGGCGCTGCGCCAGCAGGTGCGCTACGACCTCGCGCAGCGGGACATCGCGGGCGACCAGTCCGCACACCTGCACACCGACATCCCCCGGCTGCGCGCCGGGGGGGTCGGGGCCCAGTTCTGGTCGGTCTACGTCAGGTCCGACTACGCGGGCGACGAAGCGGTCAGCGCCACCCTGGAGCAGATCGACGCCGTGGCCCAGCTGATCGACCGCTATCCCGGCGACCTGGTGCGGGCGCTGACGGCGGACGACATGGAGCAGGCCCGAGCCGGCGGCCGGATCGCCTCGCTGATGGGCGCCGAGGGCGGCCACTCCATCAACAACTCGCTCGCCACGCTGCGCGCCCTGCACCGGCTGGGCGTGCGGTACATGACGCTCACCCACAACGACACCATCGACTGGGCGGACTCGGCGACCGACGAGCCCCGGCACGGCGGCCTGACCGCATTCGGCCGCGAGGTCGTCCGCGAGATGAACCGCGTCGGCATGCTGGTGGACCTCTCGCACGTCGCCGAGACGACGATGCGGGACGCCCTCGCCGTCTCGTCCGCGCCGGTGGTCTTCTCGCACTCCTCGGCGCGCGCGGTCTGTGACCACCCGCGCAACATCCCCGACGACGTGCTGGCGCTGCTTGCGGCCAATGGCGGGGTGGCGATGGCCACCTTCGTGCCGAAGTTCATCCTGCCGGAGGCGGTCGAGTGGACCCTCGCCGCGGACGAGAACCTGCGGACGCACGGCTTCCACCACCTGGACACCACCCCTGCGGCGATGGCCCTGCACCGGGCGTTCGAGGCGGACCGTCCGCGGCCGGTGGCCACGGCCGCCACCGTGGCCGACCACCTGGACCACATGCGGGAGGTGGCCGGCGTCGACCACATCGGCATCGGCGGGGACTACGACGGGACGGCCTTCACCCCGTCCGGCCTGGACGACGTGGCCGGCTATCCGAACCTGGTCGCCGAACTCCTGGCGCGCGGCTGGTCCAGGGCCGACCTGGCGAAGCTGACCTGGTCCAACGCGGTCCGCGCGCTCCGCGACGCGGAAGCGGTGGCGCGCGACCTGTCGGCGACCCGGGGACCGTCGAACGCGGTGATCTAGGGCCCGTCCGGCAGATCGGGGGGCGGGCGCGCCGCCGGGTTCGCCGGGCCGCGGCACCGGTGCGGTACGGCCCCCGTCACCGCCCCAGTGCGGTGACGGGGTGTGACCGAGGTTCACTCGAACGCCGCACCTACCGGGCGTCCGCGGCGTGGCACGTGTCACGGTGTCAGCACCTCTCCCTGCTGCCGCCGAGACCGGAGCGAACGCCATGGCCGACCTGCAGGATGAACCCCACTCCGCGGGCATCGGGGCCCAGGACCTCCCGGCCCCCGCCGGACCCGAGACGAGGGCGAGCGCTCTCGAACGGGCCGCCGCGCTGCTGTCCGCCCACCCCGTGGCCGACGGGTGCAACACCCTGGTGTGGACCCTGCGTCAGAGCCCGTACCACGACATCGAGACCTCCGAAGCGGGCGTCGACACCGACATCCCGCGGCTGCGCGCGGGGGGAGTGGGGGCCCAGTTCTGGTCCCTGCTCGTGCCGCCGGAGGCCCCGTCCCGCGAGGACGCGGCCGGCGACTGGGCGGTCGCCGACACCCTGGAGCAGATCGATGCCGCGCTGACCTTGGTCCGCCGCTACCCCGACAGCCTCCGCCTCGCGCTCAGCGCCGACGACATGGCGGACGCCCGCAACCGCGGCCGCATCGCCTCGTTCCTCGGCCCCGTGCCGGGCCGGACGCTGACCGGTTCGCTGGGCGCGCTGCGCGCCTTTCACGCGCTGGGCGTACGGGCCCTGGCGCCGGCGGGAGCGCCCTGGGCGCAGGAGACGCTGACGGCCTTCGGTCACGAGGTCGTGCGGGAGGCGAACCGGCTGGGGATCCTGCTGGACCTCACGGGATGCGTGCCGGCGGTGGCCCGCCGGCTCACGGAGGCATCCAAGGCTCCGGTGGTTATCTCGAACACGGCGGCTGCGGCGCTGAACCCGCATCCGGGGAACGTGCCCGACGAGGTGCTCGCCCTGCTGCGCGAGGCGAACGGCCTCGCGATGGTCACCTTCGACGCCGCGCGCACTGGGGACTCCCTGCACGCGGTGGCGGACCACCTCGACCACGTACGGGCGGTCGCGGGCCCCGAGGGCGTCGGACTGGGAGCGGCCTTCGGAACCGAGCCGCTGGGCCCCCGCCCAACCGGTCTGACCGACCCCTCGGGCTATCCGCGGCTGATCGCGGAACTCCTGGACCGCGGCTGGTCGGAGTCCGATCTCGCCCTGCTCACCTGGGGCAACGCCCTCCGCGTGGTCCGCGACGCGGAATTCACCGCGCGCCGCCACCCCGGCCCCACCGCCCCCGTCTAGAGCCTGGCCGGCGGATCAAGGCGCGGTACTCGGGCACCCCCCCCGGCGACGCCTCCGGGCCCGGGGGTACGCGTCCGGGGGGCACGCGCCGCGCCGGGCGGACCAGCGCAGCCTCCCCGCAGGGGTCAGGCCCGGGGCCGGCCCATCGCCCGGTAGGTCCAGCCGGCGGCACGCCACCGCACCGGGTCCAGCGCGTTGCGACCGTCCAGCACGAGCCGGTCGGTGACGACGGAGGCGAGCTCCGCCGGGTCGAGGTCGCGGAACTCGCGCCACTCGGTGAGGTGGAGGACCACCTCCGCGCCCCGGGCCGCCGCGAGCGCGGAGTCCGCGTACCCGAGGGTCGGGAAGACCTGCCGGGCGTTGTCCATGCCCTTGGGGTCGTAGACGGTGACCTGGCCGCCCTGCAGGTGGATCTGGCCCGCCACGTTCAGGGCGGGCGAGTCGCGCACGTCGTCCGAGTCGGGCTTGAAGGTGGCGCCGAGTACGGCGACCCGCTTGCCGAGGAAGGACCCGCCGACGGCCTCGCGGGCCAGCTCCACCATGTGGCCGCGCCGCCGCATGTTGATGGAGTCCACCTCGCGCAGGAAGGTCAGTGCCTGGTCCGCGCCCAGCTCGCCTGCCCGGGCCATGAAGGCCCGGATGTCCTTGGGCAGGCAGCCGCCGCCGAAGCCGATTCCGGCGCGCAGGAACTTCGCGCCGATCCGCTCGTCGTAGCCGATGGCCTCCGCCAGCTTGACCACGTCACCGCCGGCGGCCTCACAGACCTCCGCCATCGCGTTGATGAAGGAGATCTTGGTGGCGAGGAAGGAGTTGGCGGCGGTCTTCACCAGCTCGGAGGTCGGGAAGTCGGTGACGACCAGCGGGGACCCCTCCGACACGGGGGTTTCGTACACCTCGCGCAGCAGCTTCTCGCCGCGCTCGCCCTGGACGCCGATGACGATCCGGTCGGGGTGCAGGGTGTCCTGGACGGCGAAGCCCTCCCGAAGGAACTCCGGGTTCCAGGCCAGCTCCACGCCGTCGCCCGCCGGGGCCAGCTCCGTCAGCTTCGCCGCCAGCCGCTGCGCGGAACCGACCGGCACCGTGGACTTGCCCACGACCAGCACCGGTCGCGTCAGGTGCGGGGCCAGCGAGGCCATCGCGGAGTCGACGTAGGACATGTCGCACGCGTACTCGCCGTGCTTCTGCGGAGTGTTCACGCAGACGAAGTGGACGTCGCCGAAGGCGCCCACCTCCTCGTAGGAGGTGGTGAACCGCAGCCGCCCGGTCGAGCCGGGCAGTCCGGCCACGTGCTTGGCCAGGAGTTCCTCCAGGCCGGGCTCGTACATCGGCACCCGGCCCGCGGCCAACATCTCGATCTTCTCCGGCACCACGTCCAGGCCCAGCACCTCGAAGCCCAGCTCCGCCATCGCCGCGGCGTGGGTCGCGCCGAGGTAGCCGGTGCCGATCACAGTGATCCTGAGGGGGGCCATGGGTGCTCCAGAGGTGCGGGGCCGTGTGCGGCCACTGAGCATAGTCGGGCCGACACACGGGGACGTTCCCCAGGAGCACCGTCTCTGTCACGCAGCTCACGTGGCCTTTCCATATCGCCATCCGTGACCGGGACACTAAACTTGGGTTACTTAACGGTAGTTAGCATCACGTATCGCGTATCACCCTGGGGAGTGAGAGATCTTGGCGGGTTCTGCCGACTTCGACCTGTACCGCCCGGCCGAGGAGCACGACATGCTCCGCGAGTCGGTCCGCTCGCTCGCCGAGGCGAAGATCCTGCCGTTCGCAGCCGCCGTCGACGAGGAGTCCCGCTTCCCGCAGGAGGCCCTCGACGCGCTGGTCGCCAACGACCTGCACGCCGTCCACGTGCCCGAGAGCTACGGCGGTGCGGGCGCCGACGCCCTCGCCACCGTGATCGTGATCGAGGAAGTGGCCCGCGTCTGCGCCTCCTCCTCCCTCATTCCGGCCGTGAACAAGCTCGGCTCCCTCCCGGTGATCCTCTCCGGCTCCGAGGAGCTCAAGGCCAAGTACCTCGGCCCGCTCGCCAAGGGCGACGCGATGTTCTCGTACGCCCTTTCCGAGCCGGACGCGGGCTCCGACGCCGCCGGCATGAAGACCCGCGCCGTCCGCGACGGGGACTTCTGGGTGCTCAACGGCGTCAAGCGCTGGATCACCAACGCGGGCGTCTCCGAGTACTACACGGTCATGGCCGTCACCGACCCCGAGAAGCGCTCCAAGGGCATCAGCGCCTTCGTCGTCGAGAAGTCCGACGAGGGTGTGTCCTTCGGCGCCCCGGAGAAGAAGCTCGGCATCAAGGGCTCCCCGACCCGCGAGGTCTACCTCGACAACGTCCGGATCCCCGCCGACCGCATGATCGGCGCCGAGGGCACCGGCTTCGCCACCGCGATGAAGACCCTCGACCACACCCGCATCACGATCGCCGCCCAGGCGCTCGGCATCGCCCAGGGCGCCCTGGACTACGCCAAGGGCTACGTCCAGGAGCGCAAGCAGTTCGGCAAGCCGATCGGCGACTTCCAGGGCGTGCAGTTCATGCTCGCGGACATGGCCATGAAGATCGAGGCCGCCCGCCAGCTGACCTACGCGGCCGCCGCCAAGTCCGAGCGCGTCGACTCCGACCTGACCTTCTTCGGTGCCGCGGCCAAGTGCTACGCCTCCGACGTGGCCATGGAGGTCACCACGGACGCCGTCCAGCTCCTCGGCGGCTACGGCTACACCCGTGACTACCCGGTGGAGCGCATGATGCGCGACGCCAAGATCACGCAGATTTATGAAGGCACGAACCAGGTTCAGCGGATCGTCATGGCGAGGAACCTGCCGTAGCCGCAGGGCTCCGGCCAGCGTGAACCAGGACGACCCCCGGCCACGGCCGGGGGTCGTCCTGTACGGGATCCGCCGCGGCGGAGCACCCCTCGGGCTCGCCGTCGCCGGGTTCGTCCCGGTACGGGGCGCCTGCGGAGGGACCGGCTCCGGGCGGCCCGGGCGGCAACTGCCCGCCCCCACCGGTCCGTTCACTCCCTGGCAGGGTGAACACCCGGTCATTCCATGACATACCGAGCGCGGAGCCCGTGCGGTGCGCGCGCAGTTCGACACATCCGGCACCGGCCTGAGGGCGCCCCCGGATGGGCTAAATTTGGACCTTCGTACGCCGGAATCGGTTGGGGAGAACGCAATGACGGAAGCGATCCTGCTGGTCGGCGGACAGGGGACACGGCTGCGTCCCGTGACGGTGAACACGCCCAAGCCCATGGTCCCCACGGCAGGCGTCCCGTTCCTCGCGCACCAGATAGCCAGGGCCGCCGCCGCCGGTGTCACCCACATCGTCATGGCCACCTGCTACCTCGCCGAGGTCTTCGAGCCCTACTTCGGGGACGGTTCCGATTTCGGTCTCAGCCTGGAGTACGTGGTCGAGGACGAGCCCCTGGGAACCGGCGGCGCCATCCGCAACGCCGGGCAGCGCCTGACCGGCGGCCCCGACTCCTCCGTACTCGTCTTCAACGGCGACATCCTCACCGGCCTGGACATCCGTGGCCTCGTGGACGCGCACGAGGCGGCCGACGCCGACGTCTCCCTGCACCTGGTGCGGGTCGAGGACCCGCGTGCCTTCGGCCTCGTCCCCACCGACCCCGACGGGCGGGTGCTCGCCTTCACCGAGAAGCCGCAGACGCCTGAGGAGATCATCACCGACCAGATCAACGCCGGCTGCTACGTCTTCCGCCGCAGCGTCATCGACTCCATCCCGGCCGGCCGCCCGGTCTCCGTCGAGCGCGAGACCTTCCCGGGCCTGCTCGCCTCCGGTGCCACGCTGCACGGAGTCACCGAGAACACCTACTGGATGGACCTCGGCAAGCCCGAGTCCATCATCCAGGCCTCGGCCGACCTCGTCCGCGGCGTCGTCCCCTCCCCGGCCGTTCCCGGCCGCCGCGGCGAGTCCCTGGTGCTGCCCGGCGCGCAGGTCGCCGCCGGAGCCAAGCTGTCGGGCGGCACCGTCGTCGGCGCCGGCGCCCGGATCGAGGCCGGTGCGGACGTCCAGGGCACCATCGTGCTCGGCGACGCGTTCATCGGCCCCGACGCGCAGGTGAACGCCAGCCTGATCGGCGCCCGCGCCCGTGTGGGTGCGCGGACCGTGCTGGACGGCGTCGTCGTCGGTGACGGCGCCGTCGTCGGCGCCGACAACGAACTGCGGGCCGGCGCCCGGGTGTGGTGCGAGGCGGAGCTGCCCGCCGCCGCCATCCGCTTCTCCCCGGACGCCTGAAGCCCGGCCCGGGGAGGCGGGCGGGTCGCCGCCGCGGTCAGTTGCCGCGGACGGTGACCTTCTCGTCGTTCTGGATCTGCTTCACCAGCTGCTGCACCTTCGCCTTGTCCCAGACGAGGTTGCCGCCGCGCTGGCCGGAGATCGGGATGTTCATCGACACACCGTCACCACCGTTGACGCCCTTCATCGCGAAGAACATCTGGCCCATGTCGTACAGGCTCATGTCCTTGTCGACGATGAGGGTGTCCAGGCCTGCACCGAGCATCGGGTAGAGCGCGAACGGGTTCAGGATCGTGGAGGGGGTCGCGGCCTGGTTGGCGAGCGCCGCCAGGAACTTCTGCTGGTTCTTCGTCCGCTGGAGGTCCGACTCGGCGAAGGCGTAGCGGGTCCGTACGAAGGCCAGCGACTGCTCGCCGTTCAGCGTCTGCCTGCCCGCCTTGAAGTCGGCGCCCGACTTCTCGTCCTTGAAGCCCTGCTCGATGTCGAGTTCGACGCCGCCCAGCGCGTCCACGATGTTCGCGAAGCCGGCGAATCCGATCTCCGCGTAATGGTCGATCCGCAGCCCCGTGTTGTGCTCGACCGTCCGCACCAGCAGCTCGGGGCCGTCCTCCGCGTACGCCGCGTTCAGCTTGACCCGCCGCCCCGTCCCGGCGAACTTCTTGCCGGACTCGGAGCCGACGAAGGAGGGGATCTCCACGTCCGAGTCGCGCGGCAGCGAGACCATCGTGTTCCCGCTGGAGCACTTCGCCAGGATCATCATCGAGTCGGTCCGCTTGCCCTCGGCCGAGCCGGTGTGGAGCTTCTTCTTCTCCTCGTCGGACATGCCCTCACGGCTGTCCGAGCCCACGATCAGGTACGTCGTGCAGTCGCCCTCCTTCGGCCGCTCGATGACCTTGGAGAGGTCCACCTCGCGGCGCACCTTGGAATCGGCCCAGAAGTAGGTGGAGACGGACGTCACGAGGAGCGCGGAGCCCAGCACGATCGAGCCGATCTTGATGCGCTTGCGCCAGTCCGGGGCCGGACCGGGCGCGCGCCCGGGGCCTCCGGGGCCCGACGGTCCGCCGGGACCCTGCGGCCGGCCCGGGGCGCCGCCCGAGGGCGAGCCGTACACCTGGCCGGTGTTGTAGCCGCTGTCGAAACCGCCGTACGCGTCGTGGCCGCCGGCCTGCTGCTGGGGGACGCCGGGCGGCGGCCCGGCCGGGCGCTGCGGCCGCGGCGGCGCGGGCTGCGGGGGCCTGGGCGGCTGCTGGGGCTGCCGCTGGATGTGCCGCATCCGCTGCACGCCTTCGGGCTGCGGACGCGCGCTGCCGCGTCCGTAGGCGTCGTCACGACCTTCTGGCCAGTCATTCATGGGCCAAGGATGCCCGGCCGGGCAGCGCCTCCGACAGCCCGGGGGAGATTCCGTACCGGTGCTGTTGCAGAGCTGATGCCTCCACGACCCAACTAAGGTGTCCGTATGACACAGATACCGGGCGAGCTGCCCGGGAAGCCGACCGCCGCCTCCCGGACGACCCTCAGCCACATCATGACCGCCAACGACACCAACCTCCTCGGCACGGTGCACGGTGGCGTCATCATGAAGCTGGTCGACGACGCCGCAGGCGCCGTGGCGGGCCGTCACTCCGGCGGTGCGGCGGTCACCGCCTCCATGGACGAGATGGCCTTCCTCGCCCCCGTGCGGGTGGGTGACCTCGTCCACGTGAAGGCCCAGTGCAACTGGACCGGCCGCTCCTCCATGGAGATCGGTGTGCGCGTCCTGGCCGAGCGGTGGAACGAGTCCACCCCCGCCACCCAGGTCGGCAGCGCCTACCTGGTCTTCACCGCGGTGGACTCCGACGGCAAGCCCCGCCGGGTCCCGCCGGTGCTCCCGGAGACGGAGCAGGACGAGCGCCGCTACCAGGAGGCCCAGATCCGCCGCACCCACCGGCTCGCCCGCCGCCAGGCCATCGTGGCCCTGCGCGAGGAGCGCGCCGCCCAGGGCTTCGACGACTGACCTGCGACGACTGACCTGCGACGACTGAGCTGCCGGGGCCCGTACGGCGCGGGCCCGGGACGGCGGCGCCCGCGGACCCTCCGGGGGGTCTCCGGCGGCCCGGGGCGGGAGCCTCCTCAGCCGCCGCAGACCACCTGATCGCCGCTGACGACACCGAGGGAGCCCTGGTAGGGGTCCTCCGCGCGCACCGGCACCACCTTGCGGTAGTCGGTGCCCGCGATCACGGTGACCGTCCGGCCCTGCCCGGCGACCGCCCGCAGCTCACTGCCCGGGAGCGCCGTCGCCACCGACCGCGCCGAGCGGTCCCAGCGGGGGTCGTAGGTGATCACCGTGCGCTTGACGTCGCGGCTCGCGCCGTTGCCCGGGGCCCGCGTGGTGTCGAAACCGGTGGCGCGCAGCGCGGAGTCGACGCGCCCGCCCAGCCCGTCGATCCGGGTCCCGTTCTCCACCTGGACCCGGACCTGCGCGGGGGGTACATCCACCGGTACCGCCGCGGGGCGGCCGGCGGCCCCCTTCCCGGTCCGGGCCGGGGCCAGCGGCCGGTCCTCGCGCAGCGCCTCGAAGAGCTTGGCGGCCTTCGGCTCGTCCCACTTCACGGTGGACCCGATGCCCTTGACGCGGAAGGAGGGGCTGCCGATCGGCACCGAGGCGAACTCGGAGGAGGAGGGGGTGAAGCCCCGCATCGCCTGCCCGAGCGCCAGCAGCTGTTCCGAGCCGAAGCCCCGGTCGGCGCGGACCGAGCCCAGCAGGGTGGAACTGAGCTCCTTGAACTTGACCGGGTTCAGCAGCACCCCGCCGGCGGTTGCCTGCTTGATCAGCGCGGCGACGAACCGCTGCTGGCGCTGCATCCGGCCGAGGTCGGAGGCACCGTCGACATGGCGCGAGCGCACGTACTGAAGGGCCTGCCCGCCGGTCAGCCGATGGGTGCCGGGCAGCAGGTCGAGGCCGGTGTTCGGGTCGCGCATGGTCTTGGCGGTGCAGATCTCCACGCCGCCCATGGCGTCGACCGTCTTCATGAAGCTGGTGAAGTCGACCTCCAGGTAGTGGTCGATCTTCACCCGGGTCATGTTCTCGACCGTCCGCACGGTGAGGTTGGGCCCGCCCTCCGCGTACGCCGCGTTCAGCCGCACGGGGTGCGGCTTGTGCTCCTTGCCGGTGACGAGGTCATGGTGCGCGGGCACCTCGGCGTAGCTGTCGCGGGGCAGGCTGACGACGCTCGCCCGCTCCTTGTCCGCCGACAGGTGCACCAGCATGATCGTGTCCGTGCAGTGGCAGGGCGCCCCGCCCAGGCGGTACTCGCGCTTCTCCTCGGGGCTGATCTTCTCCCGGCCGTCGGTGCCCACCAGCAGGAAGTTGATGCCGTGTCCGGCCTGCGGGCGGTTCTTCATGTCCTTGAACGGGTCCACCCGCTCGATCCCGGTGTCCAATCCGGTCATCACGGCGTGCCCGATGGCCCCGGAGCCCAGCACCGCCACCGACAGCCCGGCCGCGATCCGCAGCCCCCAGCGGGGCCGGCCCTCCCGGGGCCGGGCCGGTCCGCCGCCGCCGCGCCGCACGCGCTGCGGCCGGGGCGGGCCGGCGGGACGGATGGGGCGGTGCGGTTGGGGCACGGTGGACACCTCCGCGGGAGCACAGGGATACCGGTCGAAGGACGGGCCGGCCTTCGGGTGGCTCAGCCGGCTGATTCGACAGAACAGTAGGCCCATACGATCAGCCTCTGTCCTTACCGGTCGTTCGGCGCGCACCCGGTTCCCCCGTACGCGGTAACGTGACACCGATACCCGACCTTGAAGGACCACATGCCCGCCCAGCAGCCCGCAGTCTCGGTGATCATGCCGGTGCTCGACGAGGAGCACTACCTCCGCGAGTCCGTCCGCCACATCCTGGAACAGGAGTACGCGGGCGAGATGGAGGTGGTGATCGCACTCGGGCCGTCCACGGACCGCACCGACGAGATCGCCGCCGAACTCGTCGCCGAGGATCCCCGAGTCCACACCGTCCCGAATCCCACCGGCCGGACCCCGGCGGCGCTCAACGCCGCGATCAAGGCCTCGCGTCACCCGATCGTGGTACGCGTCGACGGCCACGGCATGCTCTCACCGAACTACATCGCCACCGCCGTCCGCCTTCTGGAGGAGACCGGTGCGCAGAACGTCGGCGGGATCATGCACGCCGAGGGCGAGAACGCCTGGGAGGAGGCCGTCGCCGCCGCGATGACCTCGAAGATCGGCGTCGGTAACGCCCCCTTCCACACCGGTGGTCGGGCCGGCCCGGCCGAGACCGTCTACCTCGGCGTCTTCCGCCGCGAGGCGCTGGAGCAGCAGGGCGGCTACAACGAGGAGTTCATCCGCGCCCAGGACTGGGAGCTGAACTTCCGCATCCGCGAAGCCGGCGGGCTGATCTGGTTCTCGCCCGAGCTGAAGGTCCAGTACCGTCCGCGCCGCTCGGTCAGGGCGCTGGCCAAGCAGTACAAGGACTACGGCCGGTGGCGGCACGTGGTGGCCCGCTACCACTCGGGCTCCATCAACCTGCGCTACCTGGCCCCGCCGGCCCTCGTCTGCGCGATCGCCGCGGGCGTGGTCGTGGGCGTGACCGTCAGCCCGCTGGGCTTCGCCGTGCCGGCCGGCTACCTCGCGGCCATCGCCGCGGGCTCCGTCCCGGCGGGCAGGGGGCTGTCGCCGAAGGCCCGGGTGCAGATCCCCCTCGCCCTGGCGACCATGCACCTGTCCTGGGGCTTCGGCTTCCTGACCAGCCCGCGCGCCCTGGCCGACAAGCTCATCGCGAGCCGCCGCCCGGCCGTGGTCCCCGGTGTCCCGCAGGCCTGAGGCACAGCAGCTCCTGTCGTCGAAGCAGCGCCGTCCGGGCGGGACTTCGACGGCAGGGACCGAGGGGCCCGGCGGGGAGAGCGCGATCGTGCGCGGCCTCCCCACCGGGCCCCTCCTGTGTGCCCGCTACCAGGTGAAGC
This sequence comes from Streptomyces sp. NPDC058880, assembly GCF_042742535.1. Lineage (NCBI taxonomy): Bacteria > Bacillati > Actinomycetota > Actinomycetes > Kitasatosporales > Streptomycetaceae > Streptomyces > Streptomyces sp. NPDC058880. The sequence continues at coordinate 19,346 of NZ_JBHYMC010000044.1, read as the reverse complement.
CGGGCTGGACCGCCATGCAGGCCTGGTCGTTGTCGCCGTTGAGCGCGTGGGCGGAGTCCGGCGCCTTGGTCGGGGCCGGCGGCGGCGGGGTGGGCGTGGCGCCGGTCCGCCAGTCCTTGCCGACGAACACGACGATCCCGGCGACCTGGTCGGACCTCTGCACCGAGCCGGCGGGCAGGCCGAGCGCGGTGGCCACGGCGGCCGCGTCGGCCGCCTGGGCGTCGGTGGCGTAGCGGACCACCGAGGTGTCCTCGGCGCCCGTCCGGTTGTCGGCGACGGCCTTGGTGAAGCCCTTGCCGGTGAGCAGGGCGGCGACCTCGCTCGCCCGGCCCTTCGCGACGGCCTGGGCGCCGTCCTTGCCCCCGGTCGCGTTCCGGACGGCTACCGCGATCTTCGCGGGCGGCGCGGTCGTGGCGGCGGCCGCCGGTGCCGAGGTCGCCGGCTGGGCCGGGGCGGAGGGCGACGCGGGCGTGCCCGGGGTCGCGGTGGCCGCCGGGTTGCCCGAGCCCTGGCCGTCGAGGGGGATGTCCTCGCGGACCATCCGGAACAGGTCCTCGGCCTCGCCCGGCTTGGGCTCGACACGGCCGTCCAGGCCGGGCTTGGAGCTGTAGACCCAGGGCATGGTGGTCATGGTGATCCGGCCCGGCGGGACCTTCTTCAGCTCCATGCTGAGGTCGAACAGTTTGTCGATCTTGTTCAGGCCGGTGTCCACCACCATCGCCTCGATCGCCGCCTGGGCCAGGCTGTTGAGCTTGACCGGGTTGCTGAGCTTGGCGTTCTTGCGGAACTCCCGGGCCATCGAGTTCATGTACTGGTGCTGGGCGTGGGTACGGCCTATGTCGGTGCCGTCCTCGAAGCCGTACCGGGTGCGCAGCCACTGCAGGGCCGTCTCGCCCTGGATGACGCTCGTGCCCTTGGGCAGCTTCAGGCCGGAGCCCTTGCCGTCCCGGGTGCGGGAGTGCACGTTCTGCTCGACGCAGACCGGGACACCGCCGATGGCGTCGGCCATGCGGACCACGCCCTTGAAGTCGATCATCATGAAGTGATCGATGGGGATCTTGGTCAGTTCGGTCCAGGCGGCGACCGTGCAGCCCGGCCCACCGCGCTGGATCGACTCGTTCGTCTGGACGAGGCCCTTGCTGGCCGGGTGCACCGTCCCGCCCGGCTCGGTGCACTTGGGCATCATCAGCATCGTGTCGCGGGGCATCGAGACCACGGACATGTTGCTGCGGTCCGCGGACAGGTGCACCAGCATCTGGACGTCCGCGAGCGGCGGGCCGTCGAAGGTGTCCTTGGCTCCGCCGAGGGCCTGGTTCTCCGCGTCGTCGCGCGCGTCGGAACCGATGAGCAGGATGTTCAGCGGGGTCTGCCCGAAGGCGTTGGGCTTGGAACCGCCCAGCTTGTTCTCGCCGAGGTTCAGCGCGTCCGTCTGGATGCTGCCGTTCAGGTGCCGGTAGTAGAGGTAGCCGGCCGCCGCCGTCCCGAGTATGAGCAGGGACAGGATCGCGGAGACCCAGCGCAGCACGCGCCGGCGGCTCCTCGCGGGGGGACGGGTGCCGGCCGTGCGGGTCGGATCCGAGCCGTTCCGCTGGCGGGGCACCGTGCCGGGCGCGCCGGCCCCGCCGTCGGGTATGTCCCCGTCGGCCTGGGCGCCCGCCCCCTCCTCCCGCACGTCGCTGTGCCTCACGCGCATCCCCCTCAAAGGTCCTACTTGGTCATGGCTGTCCCGGTGCGACCGGGCACGTACCGCTACTTGGCGCAGACGGACTTGTCGGCCTGCGCCTGCTGGACGTCCTTGGACAGCTCCTGCGGCACCGGCGGCGCCAGCGGGGAACCCGCCTGCTGGAAGTCCGGACCCAGGGTCAGCTTCATCGGGGTCTTCGCCGCCGCGTCCGCCGTGCCCATCTTCAGCGCGGTGGCCGGGAGTCCCAGGGCGTCCGCGAGCGCGCGGGCCTGGGCGGCCTGGTTGGGGGCGTACTCCAGCTGCGTGGCGTCCACCTTCGACGGGGCGTTGCCCTCGTTGCTGGCCTTTGACATCCCCTTGGTGTTCTGCAGCCAGTTCAGCGTGCCGGAGGCGGCGCCCTTGGGGCCGCCGCCGTTGTAGATGTTCACCCGTACGTCCCCGGCGGGCGCCCGGTCGCCCTGGAGCAGCGCGTCCTGCTTGGCCTTCGCGTCGGCGTCGGCCGCGTCCTTGGCGGCCTGCTCCTTCTTCTCGACCTCCGTGAGCGAGACGTCCCCCCGGATCATCTGCAACAGGGGATCGGCCAGCGCCTTGTTGACCACCACGGTCGCCTTGCGGTTCGCGGGCTCGGCCGGGTTGTCAAGGACCGGCAGGGTGGTGAAGGTGATGTTCTTGAGGTCGATGTCCTTCAACTCGCTGGCGAGATCGGTGAGTTTGCCGATGGAACCCAAGCCCGGGTCCACGGTCAGCGACTTGGTGGCCGCCTCCGCCAGCGAGAAGAACTTCTTCGGACTGGTCAGCGTCTCCTTGGACTTCATCTCGCGCATCATCGAACCGAGGAACTGCTGCTGGGTCTTGATGCGGTCCAGGTCGCTCTGGTTGCCGAAGGCGTGCCGGGTCCGCACGAAGGCCAGCGCCTGCTCGCCCTCCAGCCGGTGCTCGCCCTCGGAGAGCTTCAGCTTGGAGTCCTTGTCGTCGACGGCCTTCTCCAGGCACACGGGCACGCCGCCCACCGCGGTGCTCAGGGTCTTCACCGCGTTGAAGTCGACCATCATGAAGTTGTCGACCTCGATGCCGGTGACCTCCTTGACCGTGCGCATCGTGCAGCCCGCGTCGCGGCCCTCCTGGCCCAGGCTGGTATTGAAGCGTGTGCCCTTCGTGCCGCGGATGGTCTTGGTGGTGCCGTCCGGCTGCTTCGTCGGGCAGTCGGGGATGTTGGTGATCAGGTCGCGGGGGATGGACAGCGCGGTGGCGTTGGAGCGGTCCTTGGCGATGTGGAAGAGGATCGTGGTGTCGGCGTGGCCGACGCTGTCCTTGTCGCCGTACCCCTCGTTGCCCGCACCGCTGCGCTTGTCGGTGCCGATGACCAGGATGTTGATGGCCTGGTCCTTCTTGAACCCGCCGGTGCCCGCGCCCGCGATGTCGGTGACGCTGAGGTTGCCGTTGAGGTGGTCGTAGTAGAGGTACGCGGCGGCGGCGCCGCCGACCAGCAGCAGGGCCAGGCTGCCGCTGGTGATCAGCAGGGCCTTCTTGCGCCGTCCGCCACCGCCGCCGCCCTTGCGCGAGCGGCCGCTCCTGCGGCCGCCGGGCGGGGCGTCGCCACGGCGCGGCTTGGGTACGCCGGGGGAGGGCGCGGTGGGGGCGGTGGGGGCCGACGAGGATCTACGGGGCGCGGCGACCTTGGGCCGCTCTCGCGCTGCGGAGTCGTTCAGTTGCAGCTCGTAGTGGCCGGTGCGGGGATTGAGCACCCACTGGTCTGCGGGGTCGATCTCGTCCGCCCGCCCACGGCTTTGCGCATCCACGGTTGCTCGAATCCTCCGTCGGGTGCCTCGCGACGCGCCTCCCCAAGGCGCACGGTCAACGATCCGGCTGCTGGTACCCGGTCTCCGGTCCGGCCGGGCACCGGATCGCTCACCTTATCCGTCCTGTTCGGCCGCAAACCATGGTGGTGACACATTCCACTCCCCTTATAACGGGGTGAACAGCCCATTCCACTCGGTCCGGTCGCCGGCTTTTGGATTGCTTTACCGGCACCCGGTGTGCCCTGCGGTCGTTCCTGTGAAGGTAGGGATGGGCGCGGAGGGGGTCGGGGTTCCCTCGCCGGCCGAATTCCCTTCCGGAGCGGCGTCCGTTGCCGTCGCGGCCGGGGTCGGGGCGGCGTTCCCGGGGGTCCGAGGCCGCGCCGAGGCCGTCGCCCCGGGCGGGGTCACCGTCAGCGGCCCGTCCTCCCTCAGCTGTCGGAACAGTCGCCCGGCGTCGGGCTCCACCAGTTCGTCCCGGTTGGGGTCGGGGGCGTAGGGGCGGCGCGGCACCGTCAGGAACGTCATGCGATCGGTCGGTATGTCCCGTATACCTCGGACGAGTTCGTACATGTCGCGCAGCGACGCCAGCCCGGGGTCGGTGGTCAGCGAGGAGGTGGCGGCGCTCAGCAGCGGGTACAGCCGTGCCGGGTTCAGCAGGACGCCGTTGCTCTGCACCTTCTTGACGAGCGAGCCGAGGAACTGCTGCTGACGCTCCATCCGTTCGGTGTCGCTGCCGTTGCCCAGGCTGTGCCGGGCCCGGACGAACCCCAGTGCCTGCTCGCCCCGCAGGGTCTGCCGGCCGGCGGGCAGCTTCAGCTTGGCCTGCACGTCGTCGATCGGCTGGGTGAGGCAGACGTCCACCCCGCCGACGGCGTCGACCATCCGCTTGAACCCGCTGAAGTCGATGACCATGTGGTGGTCGATGCGAATACCCGTGAGCTTCTCCACCGTCCGGATCGTGCAGGCGGCCCCGCCCCACTCGAACGCCCAGTTGAACTGAGCGAAGGAGCCCCCGGTGCGGCTTCCGTCCGGCTGCAGGCAGGAGGGGATCTCCGTCATCAGGTCCCGGGGGATCGACACGGCGGTCGCGCTCCGGCGCTCCTTCGGCAGGTGCAGCAGGATGGTGGTGTCCGAGCGCTGGGTGCCCTTGTCCTCCCCGTAGCCGGCGTTGCCCCTGCCCGCACGCGAGTCGGAGCCGATCAGCAGGATGTTCTGGGCGCCCGTGGCGAGGCGCGCCGGGCGTTCGCGCTCGTAGCGCTCCAGCTCGGCAGCGGCGGAGGTGTCCTCGGTGATGTTCGCGTCGAGCTTGCCGTAGAGCCACCACCCGGTGGCCGCCCCCGCCAGCACCAGCAGTGCGAGCCCCAGGCCGATCCAGCGCAGCAACCGGTGCCTGCGGTCCCGCGGAGGCCGTCGCCCGCCTCCGGCCGCGTCGGTGCCGTCCGGTATGCCTGAGCTGTCCGTCACTGGCGTGTGTCCCCTCGCCGCTGCGAGCAGCCGTACGGGTGAGCACGGCCACTGCCGATCCTGCCCCCGGGGTGCCGGAGCGGCCCGGGGGCGGGGTCGTGTCTAGGGCCGTACGGGTGACAGATCGGCCGTTCCCGACATTGATCGGTCCGGGTGACGGAGCGCGCCCCGGTATCAGGCCGTGTGGGTGACGCGCTCGCTCTCGGTGCGCTGGGCCAGCGCCTCGGCGGACAGCCGCTCCAGGTTCCGGCAGAGCACCACGGAGGCCCCCGCGGCCAGTGCGGCGTACAGCCCCGCGGACAGCCCTTCCCAGGTGTCGTAGCCGAGGCCGGTCAGGATCCGCGACCCCTCGCCGAGGCCGAGCCCGGCCGCGTCCTCGCGGGCCCGGGCGACCAGCGCCGTGTGCGAGAGCTCCTCGCCGCCGACGACCAGCGCGGGACCCTCGGGCTGCACCGGGACGAAGGGGGCGAAGCGGTCGCCCTGTCCCGGCACCTCCACCGCGTAGTCCGCGAACCCCGCCGGAGGCTGCGGGAAGCGCCCGCCCAGCGGCCGCAGGGCCAGCGCCACCCGCTCGCCGTCGCACTCCAGCGCTCGTTCCAGCGTGTCCGGACCGCTGACGACGAGATCGGCGTCACCCGGTTCCCCGCCCACCGAGGCGACGACCCCGACCGCGTCGCAGGCGAGCAGCCACACGGCGCTCTGCCAGTGCGCGGGCAGCAGCAGCGCGAGCCGGTCCCCGGGCTCGGCTCCCAGGTCGCCCTGGAGCAGGTTCGCGGTCTTGGCCACCCAATTGGCGAAGGTCGCGACGGACAATTCGACGCGTTCGCCGGTGGCGTCGTCGTAGAAGGTGACGAGCGGGCGGCCCGGATCGGCCGCGAGCGCGGATTGCAGCAGGTCGGCAGGGGTGCGGTCAGTGGCGTTCACCCGGCACAGGGTACGCGGGCGCCCTCCTCCGTACGGGGGCGCCGGTACCTCCGTACGGAGGAGGGGTGTCCGCGGGGCAGCGGACGGAGCATCAGATCTCGGATGGCGCCCCGCGGTGAGCGTGCCCACCATCCTTGTCATGCGTGGATTCCTTGCTTCCTCGATCGGCGTCGCGACGGCCGCCGCACTGGCCCTGCCCCTCGCGCTCCCGACTCCAGCACTCGCCGAAACCGTCCCCGTAACCCCGGCCGGGTCCACCCAGTCGCTGCCGCTCGTCCCCATGGGGGCCGCGGCGGACCGCATGCCCGGCGTCCCCGGGATGAGCGCCTCGCCCCGCGGCCCGGAGACGCAGGGGCTGCCCGCCCGTGAGGTCAGGACGTTCTCCCTCGTCGGTGTCGTCTGGGACGACGTCACCACCCAGCTCAACGGCCGCGTCCAGGTCCGTACGCGTTCCGTCCGGACCGCCACCTGGTCCGACTGGCAGGACGTCGAGGTCCACAACAGCGAGCACGCGGCCGACCCCGACGCGGTGGAGCGCGACTCCGGCCGGGTGCGCGGCGCCACCGCCCCCCTGTGGGTCGGTGAGTCCGACGGCGTGGAGGTCCGCGTCCAGGCGGAACCGGACGCCCCGGCCACTCCGGAGGGCACCGGGCTCCCCTCGGGCATGCGCATCGAACTCGTCGACCCGGGCGCGCAGGTGCCGGCCGGGTCCACCGACGGCAAGAACAGCGGCCCGGCCGACGACAAGGGCGAGGTGGTCGCGCCCGGCCTGACCATGGAGATGGCGGAGGCCTCCGCGGCGAACGTGCCGCACGCCCCGCTCGGCGCGAACGAGATCACCGAGCTCAACAAGGCCGACTCCACCGCCGACGCCGTCTTCGCCGGCGAACTCACCGCGGCAGCCGCCCCCTACATCGGGCCGCGCCCGCGGATCGTCACCCGCAGGGGGTGGGGCGCGGACGAGTCCCTGCGCGAGAAGGCCTTCGCCTACACGCGCACCGTCAAGGCGGCGTTCGTCCACCACAGCGCCTCCGGCAACAACTACGCCTGCAAGGACGCCCCGGCGGTGCTGCGCAGCCTGTACCGCTACCACGTGGTCAGCAGCGGCTGGCGCGACTTCGGCTACAACTTCGCCGTCGACAAGTGCGGCACGGTCTACGAGGGCCGCGCGGGCGGTGTCTCCAAGCCGGTCCTCGGAGCGCACACCATGGGCTTCAACACGGACAGCATGGGCGTGGCGGTGCTCGGCACCTTCACGAACTCGGCGCCGCCGGCGGCCGCCGTCGACGCGGTCGCCCGCCTCACCGCCTGGAAGCTCGGCCTCTTCGGCCGGGACCCGCGCGCCAAGACCACCCTCAAGTCGGGCGGCGGCAACCGCTACCCGAAGGGCAGGAACGTCTCGATGAACGTCATCTCGGGCCACCGGGACGGCTTCGCGACGGAATGCCCCGGCAGGCAGCTGTACGGCAAGCTCCCCACCACCCGCACCTCCTCGGCCAAGCTCCAGGGCCGCCCGTAGTCCCCGGGGCGGGCCGGGACGGCGGGCTCCGCCCGGAACCCGACGGCCCCGCCGCCCCGCCCCGCCCCGACCCGCCCCGGGCATGGCGGGCGGGGCCGCAACACGGTTGCCGCGTCCGCGTCCGTGGCTTCGCCCGCGGACGAAGCCACGGCTCCGGGGCGGGCCGGCCGGCGGGCTACGCTCGACCCATGGCCGGCCGCTTCGACCCCCTCGACCGGACCGCCGTACGCGGCGGCCGCACCGACGTGCCCCCGGGCCGAGGCCGAGCCGCCGGCGCGGGTGCGAAGGAACGCCGCTGGACCCCCGACGGGCCCGTCGACCTCGGCCTCACGCTCGGTCCGCTCCGCCGCGGCCCCGCCGACCCCACCTTCCGCACCACGCCCGACGGCTCCGTCTGGCGCGCCACCCGCACCCCCGACGGGCCCGCCACTCTCCGGGTCTCCCGGACCGGCACGGAGATCGAGGCCGAGGCATGGGGAGCCGGCGGTGCCTGGCTGCTCGACCAGCTGCCCGCACTGCTCGGTGCGGGCGACGACCCGGCGGTCTTCGTGCCGCGCCACCGCCTCGTGCACGCCAGCCACCGCCGCCGCCCGGGCCTGCGCCTGACGCGTACCGGCCTGGTGCTGGAGTCCCTGATTCCCACGGTGCTGGAACAGAAGGTCACCGCCGACGAGGCGTACCGGGCCTGGCGCCGACTCGTACAGCAGTATGGCGAGCCCGCGCCCGGCCCCCACGGGCAGAACCTGCACGTCATGCCCGACCCCCGCACCTGGGCGATGATCCCGTCCTGGGACTGGCACCGGGCCGGTGTCGACGCCAAGCGCTCCGACACCATCGTCCGGGCCGTACGCGTCGCGAACCGTCTGGAGGAGGCGGCGGCCATGGACCTGGCCGGGGCCGCGCGCCGGCTGGAGGCCGTGCCCGGCATCGGCCCGTGGACCTCCGCCGAGACCCTCCAGCGCAGCAATGGCCACCCCGACGCCGTCACCACCGGCGATCTGCACCTGCCCGGCATCATCGGCTTCGCCCTCGCCGGCGACCGCGACGCCGACGACGCCGCCATGCTGGAACTCCTCGCGCCGTACGCCGGCCAGCGCCACCGGGCGGCCCGCCTCGTCCTCCTCGCGGGCCGCACCCCGCCCCGCCGCACCCCCCGCATGCCCCGCGGCGACATCGGCCGCTTCTGAGGGGCAGGGCAGGGGGAGGAGGGGGCACGGCGGTCGTCAGCGGACCTCGACGAAGTCCTCCGCGGAGCGGCTCGGCCGCTGCGGCGGGGCCGCCGCCGGGTGGCCCACCGCCACCGCCCCCATCGGATCCCAGTCCGGCGGCAGCTCCAGGACCTCCCGCACCACGTCCCGGCAGAACATGGTCGAGGACACCCACGCCGATCCCAGCCGCTCACCGGCCAGCGCGACCAGCAGGTTCTGCACGCCGGCGCCCATGGCCACCACGAACATCTCCCGCTCAGCGGCGTCCCGCCGGGCGTGCCCGTAGTGGTGCGCCCCGTCCGTCACCAGACACGGCACCACCAGGTACGGGGCGGCCCGCAGCACGTCCCCGCGCCGCACCCGCTTCGCGATGGACTCCTCGGACCTGCCGTCCGACCGCAGGTCCGCGATCCATGCGTCGCGCATCGCGTCGAGCAACCGCAGCCGTGCGGGCTCGGACTCCAGCAGCACGAACCGCCACGGCGTCGTGTGGTGGGGTGCCGGGGCGGTCACGGCCGCCGCCACCGCCCGCCGCACCGCGCCCGGGTCCACCGGCTCCGCCGTGAAGGCCCGTACGGTGCGGCGCTGCGTCACGGCTTCCCGTACCGCCTCCGAGGTGCCCAGCCGGAACATGTCGTCGGCCGGCGTGCGCACCAGGTCCCGCGCCGTCGCCCCCTCGCCCAGGACGTGCGCCAGTCCGCGCACGACGGCCACCGGCAGGCCGGCGGCCTTGCCCTTGACCAGATCGCCGGCGGCGGCGAGCTCGTCCGCCGTCGCCACCACGGTCGCGCTGAGCGGGTTGCCGTGGGCGTCGGTGGCGCCGCGCAGGTCGTCCAGGACCCGCACGCCGGCCGAGCCGATGGCGACGTCCGTCAGCCCGTTGCGCCACGGCCGCCCGAAGGTGTCCGTGACGACCACGCCCACGTCCACGCAGAGCGCGTCGCGCACTCCGGCGCGGATCGCGGCGGCCGAGGCGTCCGGATCCTCCGGGAGCAACAGCACGGTGCCGGGGGCGGTGTTGGAGGCGTCCACACCGGCCGCGGCCATCACCAGGCCCTGCCGGTTCTCGACGATCCGCAGGGTGCCCCGCCGCGCGACCACCCGTACGGTTTCCGCGTCGACGGCGGCCTCGCGCGACTCCGCCCGTACGATCCGCCCCTCGGCCTTGGACACGATCTTCGAGGTGACGAGCAGGACGTCGCCGTCGCACAGATCGGGGGCGGCCGTCGTGATCAGCTTGGCCAGGTCGTCGCCCGGCCTGATCTCCGGTATCCCGTCGACGGCCCGCACCTCGTACGAAGGGGCCGCCGTCACCGGGAGGCCTCCGCCAGCTCCAGCGCGGCCCGGGCCATCACGGCGGTGGCCGCCAGGTCGGTCATCATCAGCGGCACCGCGCGGCAGGTGATGCCGGCCGCCTCGACCTCGGCGACGGCGTCCGCGTCGGAGGTGTCGACGAGCCAGGCGTCGAGCAGTTCGGTCCCGTAGTGCAGGGCGACCGCGGCGGCGGTGGACTCGACGCCCACCGCGGCGAGCACCTTGTCGGCCATCCCGCGCACGGGCGCGCCGCCGACGATGGGGGAGAGGCCCACGACGGGGGCCCGGGCGGCGGCGACGGCGTCCCGGATGCCGGGCACGGCGAGGATCGTGCCGACCGAGACCACGGGGTTGGACGGCGGGAAGACGATCACGTCGGCCGCGGCGATGGCCTCCAGCACGCCGGGCGCGGGCTTGGCCTGCTCGGCTCCCACGGGTACGACGGCCTCCGCGTCCACCGAGGCGCGCAGCCGGACCCAGTACTCCTGGAAGTGGATGACCCGGCGCTCGCCCGTTCCGGCCTCGGTGATCGCGACGTGGGTCTCGACGCGGTCGTCGGACATCGGCAGCAGCCGCACCCCGGGCTGCCAGCGGTCGCAGAGTGCCTCGGTGACGGCACTGAGCGGGTAGCCGGCGCCGAGCATCTGCGTGCGGACGATGTGGGTGGCGAAGTCGCGGTCCCCGAGGCCGAACCAGGTGGGTCCGACCCCGTAGGCGGCGAGCTCCTCCTTGACGGTGAAGGACTCGTCGGTGCGGCCCCACCCCTGGTCCTCGTTGATGCCACCGCCGAGGGTGTACATCACCGTGTCCAGGTCGGGGCAGACCTTGAGCCCGAAGAGGTGAATGTCGTCACCGGTGTTGCCGATGACCGTGATGTCCGCGTCGGGCACCGCCGACTTGAGTCCGCGAAGGAACCGGGCGCCGCCTATACCGCCGGCCAGAACAACAATGCGCATGCAGACAGTCTGTCAGCCGAAGGCTGTCATGCGAGGGGTGGTGGTCGGGCGGCGGGTGGGAGCCGCGGGCCGGTCGTGCTCAGGCGGGGACGGACTCGGACTCGGACGCGGACGCGGCCGGGGAGCAGTTGTGCATCGGCATCTGGGTGAGCCCGGGGAAGTAGACGTGCAGGCTGACCGCGCCTTCGAGGGTGTCGTTGACGACCTCGTGGGTGTAGCCGGGGGCGAAGACGCGCTGGCCGCCGGCGCGGTGGGTGAGCCGTCCGCGGGAGGTGTGTTCGGTGAGCTCGCCCTCCAGGACCGTCAGGACGCCGGAGGAGGCGCCGTGGTCGTGCAGGCCGCTTCCCTGGCCGGGGACCCAGCTGAGCAGCCAGACCTCGTAGCCGGGGCCGGTGCGCAGCCGGTGGTACCAGCGGGTGGTGGCGTCGTACTGGACGAGGTGCTGCCAGGAGGCGCGGTCCTCGGCGATGGAGCGGGCCAGGCCGACGAACTCGGCGACGGTGGCCGGATGTTCGCGGGCCGGCTGGAGGAGGTGCTGGACGGCGAGGATGTCGCCGGCGATCTGCAGGTCGCTTTCGACGGTCGCGGGGGCGGCGGTCGTGCTGGTGGTGGTGCTGTTCATCGGGGTGTACCTCGACGGATGTCAGTTGTGCTGGCGGTTGCTGTGGGGGGAGGGCTGGAGCTCTGGGGAGCCGGGGCTCCACGGGCATCAACAGCAGCAACAGCAGCAGCGAACCTGGGCAGCGCACAGGAACCCACGAATGGGGGTCCGGGTGGTGGCTGCGGGCGCTGACATGCGAATAAGGAGAACGGGTGAGGGGTCCGGCTGTCAACTCAATGTCTGGTTTGGGGGAAAAGTTTCACCTCATCCGGTTGTCGCGCATGGAGAAAGGTTTGTGCAGTCGGCGGCGGGGCATGCGGCGCTGCATCGGAAGTCAAACCTGATCCGGCCATGTCGTGACCTGAATGTGATCTACGCCGCTCTTCGGGATGCGCCGCAACCTCGTGTCGGGGTGGCGCGTGCATTACGGGTGAAGGTGACATCTGATGGCGCCGATGGCATGTGTCACGATTTTTGGCGATATCAACACTTTCTGCATAGGCTTGGTTCCGCAGAGTGAATAAGGGGCCCGATAGCAGATCCCGGCTTGACTGCCCCGGAGCCACGCACTTGTAATTTCACTCGTGTCGTTACGTAGCTATGAGTGACGACGTGACCACGGGGACGCACCAACAGAGCGAGGGGCGCACATGACCGAGCTGTTTCAGGAACTGCTGGTCGAGGAAGCGGACGAGGAGCTCGGATGGCAGGAGCGCGCCCTGTGCGCCCAGACCGACCCCGAATCCTTCTTTCCCGAGAAGGGCGGCTCCACCCGCGAGGCCAAGAAGGTCTGCCTCGCCTGTGAGGTCCGCTCCGAATGCCTTGAGTACGCCCTCGCCAACGACGAGCGATTCGGTATCTGGGGCGGCCTGTCCGAGCGCGAGCGCCGCCGCCTGAAAAAGGCGGCCGTCTGACACCGCCGGAGCCCCACCGGCCCGGCACCCGCAGTACCCCGCACGACATATCCGAACATCGGAGCACGGCGTCGAACGCGACGCACGGCCGAACACAGAGCACCGCACACGGTCCGCCTCCTGCACCTTCCCCGCAGGAGGCGGACCGCTGCTGTGGCAGCCGTTAGGGTGGGGCGCTGTCCAGCAGCCTCCGAGGGCACACCACCCCCGGACCCCCGGCCGGAGGGCCCGTACCGCGATGTCCCTGCACAGCCAGTCGACGGCCTCCTACCAGGCGCCCGTCACACCCGAGTTCCCCCGGCACGTCGTCACCGCGGTCCTCGTGGCCCACGACGGCGCCCGCTGGCTGCCCCGGACGCTCGCCGGCCTCCTCGGCCAGGAACGCCCCGCCCAGAGCCACGTCGCCGCCGACACCGGCAGCGCCGACGACTCCGCCCGGCTGCTCACCGAGGCCCTCGGCGACGACCGCGTCCTGCACCTCGCCCGCCGCACCGGATTCGGCACCGCCGTCGACGAATCCGCCCGCACCGCCGGCACCCTGACCCCCGAGGACCTCCCGTACCTCAAGCGCCCCAGCGGCTGGGACCCGGTCAGCCGCACCTGGCGCGACGACGCCTACGACCTCCCCGACCTGCCCCACGGCGAACCCGTCCAGTGGCTCTGGCTCCTCCACGACGACAGCGCCCCCGAACCCGACGCCCTCGCCGAACTGCTCCGCGTCGCCGACGAGAACCCCGACGCCGCGATCATCGGCCCCAAGCTCCGCGGCTGGTACGACAACAAGCAGCTCCTCGAAGCCGGCGTCACCATCGCCCGCAGCGGCCGCCGCTGGACCGGGCTCGACCGCCGCGAACAGGACCAGGGCCAGCACGACCAGGTCCGCCCCGTCCTGTCCGTGTCCACCGCCGGCATGCTCGTGCGCCGCGACGTCTACGAAGAGCTCGGCGGCTTCGACCGGCGCCTGCCCCTCATGCGCGACGACGTCGACCTGTGCTGGCGCGCCCAGAGCGCCGGCCACACCGTCCTGGTCGCCCCGGACGCCGTCCTGCGCCATGCCGAGGCCTCCGCCCGCGAACGCCGCACCGTCGACTGCGCCGGCCGCACCACCGCCAGCCCGCACCGCGTCGACAAGGCCGGCGCCGTCTACACGATCCTCGCCAACAGCTCCGGCCGCGCCCTGCCCTACGTCCTGCTGCGCGTCCTGTTCGGCACCGTGCTGCGCACCCTCGCCTACCTCGTCGGCAAGGCCCCCGGCCAGGCCGTCGACGAGATCACCGGCCTCCTCGCCACACTGCTGCGCCCCGGCCGCCTCCTCGCCGCCCGCAGGGCCCGCCGCCGCCCCGCCGTCCCCGCCTCCGAACTGCGCCGGCTCTTCCCCCCGCCGGGAGCCTCCCTGCGGGCCAACGCCGACCAGCTCGCCGGCTACTTCGGCGGCGACCGCCACACCGCCGCCGCCCCCGCCGGCCGGCACGGTGGCGGCAGCATCCTGAACGCGCCCGGCGAGGACGGCCCCTACGAGGAGACCGAGCGCTTCGCGCGCCTCAAGCGGATCGCCCGCAACCCGGCGCCCCTCCTCTTCGGCCTCCTCCTCCTGGTCTCCCTCGCCGCCTGCCGCGCCCTGATCGGCGGAGGATCCCTCATGGGCGGCGCCCTGCTGCCCGCCCCCGCCGGCGGCCTGGACCTGTGGAGCATCCACACCGACGGCTGGCACCCCGTGGGCACCGGCTCCACCGCCGCCGCCCCGCCCTACCTCGCCGTCCTCGGCGCCCTCTCCACCCTGCTCCTCGGCTCCACCCAGGCCGCCCTGACCCTCCTGCTCGTCGGCTCCGTCCCGCTGGCCGGCCTCACCGCCTACTTCGCCTCCCGGCCGCTCGTCGAGTCCCGGCTGCTGCGCGCCTGGGCCGCCACCGCCTACGCCTTCCTCCCTGCCGTCACCGGCGCCCTCGCCGGCGGCCGCCTCGGCACCGCCGTCCTCGCCCTCGTGCTCCCCCTCATCGCCCGCTCCGCGATCGCCGCCTTCGGCCTCGGCGAGCCGGCGGCCACCGCCGAACAGCGGGGCGGCTGGCGCGCGGTGTGGACCTACACGCTCCTGCTGACCCTCGCCACCGCCTTCACCCCGGCCGTCTGGCCGCTCGCCGTCCTCCTCGGCGCCGCCGCGCTCGTCCTGCGCCGCGCGCAGTGGAAGACGTACGGCCTGCGGCTGCTCGCCACCCTCACCGTCCCCCTCGTCGTCCTCGCCCCCTGGTCGCTCGGCCTGCTCACCCACCCGGGCCGCCTCCTCCAGGAGGCCGGACTGCCCTACGGAGCCGGCTCCGCGGGCGCGCTGGACCTGCTCGGCATCAGCCCCGGCGGTCCCGGCACCGGCGCGCGCCTGATCCTCGCCGGCATCGTCCTGGCCGCCCTGGCCGCCCTGCTCCGCGCCGACCGGCAGTTCGCCGTCCGCACCGCCTGGGCCACCGCCCTGGCCGCCCTCCTCCTTGCGGTCCTCGCCAACCGCACCGCCTGGGCCGGACCGGCCACCCTCGTGTACGGGGCCGCCCTCCTCGCTGCCGCCATGGTCGGCGCGGACGGCGCCAAGGACCGCGTCGCCGCCCGCAACTTCGGCTGGCGCCAGCCACTGGCCGCGCTGATCGCCCTCGCCGCCGCCGCGGGCCCGCTGATCGCCGCGGCCACCTGGACGCTCGCCGGCGCCGACGGCCCGCTCCAGCGGCGCGACCCGGTGCAGGTACCGGCCTTCGTCGCCGACGCCGGCGACGACGACAACCAGACCCGCACCCTGCTCCTCGACCTCGACGGCCCCGCCAAGGTCTCCTACAGCCTCGTCCGCGGCCCGGGCGGCCGCCTCGGCGACGCCGAGATCGCCGCCCGGACCGGCGACGACCCCCGGCTCGACAAGGTCGTCTCCAACCTCGTCGCAGGCTCCGGCGCCGACCAGTCCAGCCAGCTCAGCGCCTATGCCATCCGCTTCGTGATGTTCCGCCCCGGCGGTCCCGAGGAGATCCGCCGGGTCCTCGACGCCACCCCGGGCCTGAGCCGCCGCCACCAGCAGGACGGCACCGCGCTGTGGGGCGTCGAGCCCTGGCTGCCGCGCGCCGTCATCGTCTCCGCCCAGCCGGGCGAGGCCCCGATTCCGGTCGCCGCGGGCCCCGTCGAGGTTCACGGCAAGATCCCCGCGGGCGAGGCGGGCCGCGTCCTGCGCATCGCCGACCGGGCCGACGGCGGCTGGCAGGCCACCCTCGACGGCAAGCCGCTCGCGTCGAAGACCCTCGACGGCTGGGCCCAGGGCTTCGAGCTCCCCGCCGGCGGAGGCAGCCTCGACCTCGTCCACGAGACGTCCCTGCTGCGGACCGCCTGGAACTGGACCCAGGGCCTGCTCGCCCTGGTCCTGCTGGTCATGGCTCTGCCCGGCCGACGGGCCGAGCTCGACGACGACCTGCCCGAGGAGGAGGTCGCGACCGCCTCGGGGCCCGGCCCCGGCGAAGCCTCGGAGGGCCGCCGCGCCCGCAGGCTCCGCGCCGAGGCCGAGGCGGACACCGCCCCCGGACCGGTGGAGACCGCGGCCGCCGCCGACCCCTACGCCCAGATTCCCGCGCAGCCGGCGTACGGCGAGGACTCCTATGCCTATCAGGCCTACGGAGACCCGAGCGGCTACGCGTACGAGCCCCAGCAGCCCCAGCAGCCCCAGGAGCAGTACCCGTACGAGCAGTACCCCGGGTACGACCAGCAGCAGGACAGCGCCGCCTACGAGACCCCCTACCCGCAGCACCACCCGCAGCACCACCCACAGCAGTACCCCTACCCGTACGAGCCCCACGAGCAGTACCCACCGCACGACGTCCACGCACAGCACGACCCGCGTCCCGACGGGAGCCCCCAGCAGTGAAGCAGCGCGCACCCCTGACGCTGGCGGCCGTGGTCGCGGCACTGGCCGCCCTCACCGGCGCGGCCGCCCTCACCGCGCCCGCCCCCGCGGGCGGAGCCCCCGACGCCAAGGCGGCGGCCTCGGCCCGGATGCCGGTCGAGCGATCCCTCCTGGTGTGCCCGGGGCCCAGCTCCTCGGACATCGCCGAGACCACGTACACCTCCTTCACGCCGGGTTCCCCCGCCGGCCAGGGCAAGGGCTCGGCCCGGCTGCTCGGCGCGACCAAGGACGCCAAACCCGTCCTGGAACCCAAAGAGCCCGGCAAGCCGGTCGGCGCCACGGCCAGTGGTGCCGACGCCCCCGCACTCACCGGCAGCGCCGACGGGGTCCTCGCCCCCGGCTGGACGGCCCAGCTGACCACCAGGATCTCGGTCGGCCGGGCCCGGGGCCTGCTCGGCGTCGGCTGCACGGAGCCCGGCACCGACTTCTGGTTCCCCGGGGTCAGCACCGCCAAGGGGCGCGAGGACTACGTCCACCTCACCAACCCCGACGACGCGGCCGCCGTCGTCGACATCGCGCTCTTCGGCCCCGACGGTGCGGCCAAGACCGACGCGGGCGCCGGCGAGAACATCCGCGTCGACCCGAAGTCCACCAAGACCGTCCTGCTCTCCTCCCTCCTCCCGGCCACCCAGCTCGCCGACGCCACCGCCCACGTGACGACCCGGGCCGGTCGGGTGGGCGCCTCCGTGCAGGTCTCCGAGGAGAGCGTCGGCGCCGACTGGCTGCCCGCCTCCACCGACCCGGCGGGCTCGCTGGTGCTGCCCGGCATCCCGGCGGACGCCGCCTCCGTACGGCTGGTCGCCTTCGTGCCCGGCGAGGAGGACGCGGACCTGAAGCTGCGCCTGGCCGGACCGGGCGGCGCCATCAGCCCGGCGGGCAGTGAGCAGCTGCACGTCAAGGCGGGCATGACGGCGGTCATGGACCTCAAGGACCTGACCCGGGGCGAGCCGGGCTCGCTGCTGCTGGCCCCGGCGGACGCCAAGAAGACCACACCGCTGGTCGCCGCGGTCCGAGTGGTCCGCGGCAGCGGCGCCAAGCAGGAGCTCGGCTTCATCCCGGCCACCGGGCCGGTCGGCGATCGGGCCACCGTGGCCGACAACCGGCCCGAGGAGAACACCACCCTGCTGTCGCTGACCGCGCCGGGCGCTGATGCGAAGGTCAGGGTGACGGCGTCCCCGGGCACCGCAGGAGGCGAGCCCGCCTCCCAGGAGGTCACGGTCAAGGCAGGCACCACCCAGACGCTGACCCTGGCCCCCGCGGGCGGAAAGGGCTCCTACGCCCTCACCGTCGAAACCCTCTCGGGCGGCCCGGTCCACGCGGCCCGCACCCTCTCCCTCCCGAACGACGGCATCGCGATGTTCACCGTCCAGGCGCTCTCCGACGACCACTCCACGGTGTCGGTCCCCGAGGCCGAGCAGGACCTCTCCGTCCTGACCAGGTGACGGGCCGGGACCCCGCCGCGGCCGGATCAGTCCTGGCCGTAGCGGGGGTCCACCGTCTCCGGAGTGAGTCCGAGCAGCTCCGCCACCTGCTCCACCACGATCTCGTGCACCAGCAGCGCCTTCTCGTCGCGCGTCTTCGTACGGATCTCCACCGGCCGCCGGAAGACCATGATCCGGGCCGGCCGTCCCGGCCGGGACTCCGACACCGCACCGAGCGGCACCGCCTCGTCGTTCCAGCCGCCGTCGGCACCGCCCGGAGGCCCCGGCACGTCGCCGACCAGGAACTCCACCTCGGACAGCTGCGGCCAGCGCCGCTCCAACCGCTCCACGGAGTCCCGCACAAGATCCCCGAACAGCTCCGCCCGGCTCGCCGCCAGGGGTACCTGGGGAGGGGCCAGCGGACCGCGCATCCCGCGCCCGTGCCGGTCCCGCCGACGCGTTCTGGGCTCGACGGGGACCCCCGCGGGAGGCTCGGCGGGGCAGGGGGGAAGAGGCGTGTCCGTCACCCCCGCAGGGTAGCTCCGAGCACGACACGGGGGAGTGAGCAGCGGTGGAGTCGTCGCGGCCCGGTCAAGAGTGCGGTACCGTCCAACGTCGTGAGCCTTGTACGTCGCTGTTCGCGCACCGCGTGCGGCCGCCCTGCCGTCGCGACACTGACGTACGTCTACGCCGATTCGACCGCAGTTCTCGGCCCGCTCGCCACATACGCCGAACCCCACTGCTACGACCTGTGCGCCGAGCACTCGGAGCGCCTGACGGCCCCGCGGGGCTGGGAGGTCGTCCGTCTGTCCGACGGGTCCGGTCCGTCGCGCCCCAGCGGCGACGACCTCGAAGCCCTGGCCAACGCCGTTCGCGAAGCCGCGCGCCCGCCGGCCCGTCCGGCCGGTCCCGGCGGATCCGGCACGTCCGGCAAGGGCGGCCAGAGCACCGGCGAGACCCGCCGCGGACACCTGCGCGTCCTCAGATCGCCGGATTCCTGACGCTCGGGCCATCTGCGGAACAGCTGTGGGTTCAAGGTAGGTTTTGCCGAACCGCACAGAACCTCAGGAGGGCAGGCAGTGGCCGCAGATCTTTCGAACATCGTCAAGGCGTATGACGTGCGTGGCGTTGTGCCGGACGAGTGGGACGAGTCGCTGGCGGAGCTGTTCGGTGGTGCTTTCGTCGAGGTCGTGGGTGGGTCGGCGATCGTGGTGGGGCATGACATGCGTCCGTCGTCGCCGGGGTTGTCGGCGGCTTTTGCGCGGGGTGCTGCGGCGCGTGGTGTGGATGTGACGTTGATCGGTTTGTGTTCGACGGATCAGTTGTATTACGCGTCGGGTGCGATGGGTCTGCCGGGTGCGATGTTCACGGCGTCGCATAATCCGGCGCGGTACAACGGGATCAAGATGTGTCGTGCGGGTGCGGCGCCGGTGGGTCAGGACACGGGGTTGTCGCAGATCCGGGTGTTGGTGGAGGGGTGGCTGGACGGGGGTGTTCCGGAGGTTCCGGCGGGGACGGTGCCGGGGACGGTGACGGAGCGGGACTCCCTGAAGGGGTATGCGGAGCATCTGCGGTCTTTGGTGGATCTGGCGTCGATCCGTCCGTTGAAGGTGGTTGTGG
>NZ_JBHYMC010000043.1:0-59043 GCF_042742535.1 Streptomyces sp. NPDC058880 | reverse complement strand
CCCGGGACCCGAACGGGTCCCGGGGGCCGGTGCGTTCCGCGGGGCGGGCGTCAGTCCTTGATCTCGCAGATCGTGGCGCCCGAGGTGACCGAGGCGCCGACCTCGGCGGTGAGGCCGACGATGGTGCCGGAGCGGTGCGCGTTGAGCGGCTGCTCCATCTTCATCGCTTCGAGCACGACGATCAGTTCGCCCTCGGTGACCTGCTGGCCCTCCTCGACCGCGACCTTGACGATCGTGCCCTGCATCGGGGAGGCGAGCGTGTCGCCGGAGGCGGCCGGACCGGACTTCTTGGCCGCGCGGCGCTTCGGCTTGGCGCCGCCCGCGGCGGCCGTGCGGGCCAGGGTCATGCCGAGCGAGGACGGCAGCGAGACCTCCAGGCGCTTGCCGCCGACCTCGACGACGACCGTCTCGCGGCCCGGCTCGTCCTCGGTCTCCTCGGCGGCGGGAGCCGTGAACGCCGGGATCTCGTTGACGAACTCGGTCTCGATCCAGCGCGTGTAGACGGTGAAGGGGCTGCCGTCGGTGGGGGCGAACGCCGGGTCGGCGACGACCGCACGGTGGAAGGGGATGGCCGTGGCCATGCCCTCGACCTCGAACTCGGCGAGCGCCCGGGCGGCGCGCTGCAGCGCCTGCTCGCGAGTGGCGCCGGTGACGATCAGCTTGGCCAGCAGCGAGTCCCAGGCCGGGCCGATGACGGAGCCGGACTCGACGCCCGCGTCGAGGCGGACGCCCGGGCCCGTCGGCGCGACGAACTTCGTCACCGTGCCGGGCGCCGGGAGGAAGCCGCGGCCCGGGTCCTCGCCGTTGATGCGGAACTCGAAGGAGTGGCCGCGCAGCACCGGGTCGCCGTACCCGAGCTCCTCGCCGTCGGCGATGCGGAACATCTCGCGGACCAGGTCGATGCCGGCGACCTCCTCGGTCACCGGGTGCTCGACCTGGAGGCGGGTGTTGACCTCCAGGAAGGAGATCAGGCCGTCGGCGGAGACCAGGAACTCGACGGTGCCGGCACCCACGTAGCCGGCTTCCTTCAGGATGGCCTTGGACGCGGCGTACAGCTCCGCGTTCTGAGCCTCGGTCAGGAACGGTGCGGGAGCCTCCTCCACCAGCTTCTGGTGGCGGCGCTGGAGGGAGCAGTCACGGGTCGAGACCACGACGACGTTGCCGTGCGAGTCGGCCAGGCACTGGGTCTCGACGTGGCGCGGCTTGTCGAGGTAGCGCTCGACGAAGCACTCGCCGCGGCCGAAGGCGGCGACGGCCTCGCGGACGGCGGATTCGTAGAGCTCCGGCACCTCTTCGAGGGTGCGGGCGACCTTCAGGCCGCGGCCGCCACCGCCGAAGGCCGCCTTGATGGCGATCGGCAGGCCGTGCTCCTTGGCGAAGGCGACGACCTCGTCGGCCCCGGAGACCGGGTCCGGCGTGCCGGCGACCAGCGGCGCACCGGCGCGCTGGGCGATGTGGCGGGCGGCCACCTTGTCACCGAGGTCGCGGATCGCCTGCGGCGGCGGGCCGATCCAGGTCAGGCCGGCGTCGATCACGGCCTGGGCGAAGTCGGCGTTCTCGGACAGGAAGCCGTATCCGGGGTGGATGGCGTCCGCACCCGAGTCGGCGGCGGCCTGGAGGACCTTGGAGATGTCCAGGTAGCTGGCGGCCGGGGTGTCACCGCCCAACGCGAAAGCTTCGTCGGCCGCGCGGACGTGCAGAGCGTCCCGGTCCGGATCGGCGTAGACGGCTACGCTCGCGATCCCGGCGTCCCGGCAGGCCCGAGCAACGCGGACAGCGATTTCGCCACGGTTGGCGATGAGCACCTTGCGCACGATGGCTCCCTCCTTGAAACAAGCTGAGTTTAGGGACAGCCCACACGGCCTTTCGACCCTTCCCCGGTGGTGACCTTGCCCACACAGAGTGTGATGCGAGGCCCGCTCCGCCGGAGAACCCTTGTGGCGCCCCAGGTCAGGGGGATCCCCGACTGCACAGTAACCCCGTCATGTAGCCAAGGTCTCTGTCTCCCCGGTCAGCGGCCCCGGGTGATTCTTTGTCGAGTCCCTACGAACGGCCCACACTTTCTTTGCTGCCGAGCGAGGAGTTGTCCCCTTGTTTACTGATTGGTAGCTCCGACGTCCCGCGGGGCGAACCGGGACAACACCGTACCCACAGCGAGGCGGCCGACCGCGGTCCCGCCGGGCCGCCGCGCGGCGGGCGTGTACTCCGGACGGGCGACCTCGGCCGATCCCTTGCCCACCGGGCTACCCGTTAGTAGCCTCCAGGCGTCGAACGGGCGTATGGCGCTTGGGGGGTGGGTGCACGTGGTGCGAAGACTCGTGGCCGGACTGGCCGCGATCGTGCTGGTCGCGGAAGCCGCCGTGCTGGTGCTCGTCCACATCGTGCTGGGCCGGACCACGGCCAACCAGTCGATGTCCATCGCCGGCAGCGACCCTGACGTGATGTCCAAGGCCACCTACGCCATGGGGGCGGGCATGGGCGCCTTCCTCCTGCTGTGCGCCGTCCTCGCCGCCCTCGCCGCGCTGCGCGACCGCCCGCCGGGCCGCTTCGCCCGCGTCGTGCTCGTCGCAGCCGCCGTCACCCACGGGATGCTCGGCGTACTCGCCGTCGGCCTGGTCGGCTGGGCGGCCTTCGCGACGCTGATGCTGATCCTGTGTCTGCTCGTACTGGTCCTGACGCTCTACCCCGCCTCCCGGCAGGGTGACGGCGGCGGACCCGTCGAGGACGCCCCGCCGCCGCCGGTCGGGGAGCTCAGGCCCACAAGTCCGTGATGGACACGTCCAGTTCGCCCAGCAGGGAGCGCAGCAGCGGCATGGACAGCCCGATCACGTTGCCGTGATCCCCGTCGATGCCGTCGACGAACGGCGCCGACAGCCCGTCCAAGGTGAAGGCGCCGGCCACGTGCAGCGGCTCGCCGCTGGCCACGTACGCCGCCACCTCCGCGTCCGTCGGCTCGCCGAAGCGGACCGTCGTCGACGCCGTGGCCGAGACCTGCCGCCCGGTCGCCGTGTCGATCACGCAGTGCCCCGTGCGCAGCACGCCCGCCCGGCCGCGCATCGCCTTCCAGCGCGCGGTCGCCTCCTCGGCGTCCGCAGGCTTGCCCAACGCCTCGCCGTCCAGCTCCAGCACCGAGTCGCAGCCGATCACCAGGGCGCCCGAGGCCTCGTCCAGGGCCGCCACGACGGCCGCCTTGGCCTCGGCCAGCGCCAGCGCGAGCTCGGCCGGCTCGTCGTGGTCCAGGGTGTCCTCGTCGAAACCACTGACGATCACGTGCGGGGCGAGACCGGCCTGCCGCAGCAGGTTCAGCCGGGCGGGGGAGGCGGAGGCGAGGACGAGCTTGCGCCCGCTCGCGGGCCGGGGTGTGGCAGTCATGCACGCCATCGTAGGTGCGCCCGAGGGCGGCTCAGAAGTGGCGCACACCGAGGACGTAGACCACCACGAGCATCGCGACGGCGAGCACCACGGTGAGCCGCCGGATCATCGCCTGCGCGTCGCGCATCTCCTCGGGCGGCTCGTTCTTCGGGTCGGACCAGAGCATGTTCCGATCCTGGCCCCGGGAGGGGGTGCGGCGCCTGAGTACGGGTACTCAAGCGCCGCAGCGTGTTCACGCCGTGCCGGCCCCGGCTATCCGGGCCAGTACGTCCGCCCCCAGGCCCGGGGCCCCGGCTGCGGCAGCCGCCGCCGTGCCACCCGGGCCGGCGTCGACCACTCGTCCGCGACCTCCGGGGCGCCCGGGGGCGGCGACGAGGCCAGCAGCGCCGCGCGCGCCCGGACCACCGCCAGTGCGGCGGCCAGCTCCTCCGGGGTCGGATTGCCCTTGACGACCTTGATCACCACGGTGACCTCCTGGAGGGACTAGAGGGGGATGTTGCCGTGCTTCTTCGGCGGCAGGGACTCCCGCTTGGTGCGCAGCTGCCGCAGCCCCTTCACCACGTGCGCACGGGTCTCCGACGGCATGGTCACCGCGTCGATGTAGCCGCGCTCGGCCGCCGTGTACGGGTTGAGCAGGGTGTCCTCGTACTCGGCGATGAGCCGGGTCCGGGTCTCCTCCACCTCCTCGGGAGCGGTCTCGGCAAGGGTGCGGCGGTGCAGGATGTTCACCGCGCCCTGCGCGCCCATGACGGCGATCTGAGCCGTCGGCCAGGCCAGGTTCAGGTCCGCGCCGAGGTGCTTGGAGCCCATGACGTCGTAGGCGCCGCCGAAGGCCTTGCGGGTGATGACGGTGATCAGGGGGACGGTGGCCTCCGCGTACGCGTAGATCAGCTTGGCGCCGCGCCGGATGATTCCGTTGTACTCCTGGTCGGTGCCCGGGAGGAAGCCCGGCACGTCCACGAACGTCAGCACCGGGATGTTGAAGGCGTCGCACGTCCGTACGAAGCGGGCCGCCTTCTCGGAGGCGTCGATGTCCAGGCAGCCCGCGAACTGCATCGGCTGGTTGGCGACCACGCCCACCGGGTGGCCCTCGACCCGGCCGAAACCGGTCAGGATGTTCGGCGCGAAGAGCGACTGGGTCTCCAGGAACTCCGCGTCGTCGAGCACGTGCTCGATCACGGTGTGCATGTCGTACGGCTGGTTCGCGCTGTCCGGGATCAGCACGTCGAGTTCGCGGTCGCCGTCGGAGACCTCGGTGTCGGCCTCCTCCGGGAAGGCGGGCGGCTCGGAGAGGTTGTTCGACGGGAGGTAGGACAGGAGCGACTTCACGTACTCGATGGCGTCCTTCTCGTCGCCCGCCATGTGGTGCGCGACGCCGGACGTGCTGTTGTGCGTGCGCGCACCGCCGAGCTCCTCGAAGCCGACGTCCTCGCCGGTGACCGTCTTGATGACGTCCGGGCCGGTGATGAACATGTGCGAGGTCTGGTCCACCATCACCGTGAAGTCGGTGATCGCGGGCGAGTACACGGCTCCGCCTGCGCAGGGACCGACGACCAGGCTGATCTGCGGGATCACACCCGAGGCGTGGACGTTGCGGCGGAAGATCTCGCCGTACATGCCGAGCGCGCTGACGCCCTCCTGGATGCGGGCGCCGCCGGAGTCGTTGATGCCGACGAGCGGGCAGCCGGTCTTCAGCGCGAAGTCCATGACCTTCATGATCTTCTGGCCGAAGGTCTCGCCGAGGGCTCCGCCGAAGACGGTGAAGTCCTGCGAGAAGACGGCCACGGGGCGGCCGTCGACCGTGCCGTAGCCGGTGACGACGCCGTCGCCGTAGGGCCGGGTCTTCTCCAGCCCGAAGTTGGTGGAGCGGTGCCGGGCGAATTCGTCCAGCTCGACGAAGGATCCTTCGTCCAGCAGCAGGGCCACCCGCTCACGCGCCGTCAGCTTGCCCTTGGCGTGCTGCTTCTCCACGGCACGGGCGGAACCGGCGTGGGTGGCTTCGTCGATGCGGCGCTGCAGATCCGCGATCTTGCCCGCGGTGGTGTGCATGTCGATCGGCTCTGACGGATGTGACATCGGGGTCGCGGCTCCCTGCGTGGTGTCAACTGCCTGGTCAATTGATTGACTACTGCTGGCTACTGGTGCGTAGCGTATCGGCGGGCATGGCGCTCGGCAGTGCGGCGTTTGACACACCTACATTGGGTTGCATGACGCCATCAGATGCATCAGCCGGAGCCTCCGCAGGTCGTTGGTCGAGCCTGGACCGGCCGCCGCTCAACGCCGCCGCGCTGCGGCGGGCCCTCGTCACCGGGGACGGGCTGTGGACCTCCGTGGAGGTGGTCGCCTCCACCGGGTCCACCAATACCGACCTTGCCACGCGGGCGGCCGAGCTGCCCGAGGGGGCCGTGCTCGTCGCGGAGGAGCAGAGCGCCGGACGCGGCAGGCTCGACCGGAGCTGGGTCGCCCCGGCCCGGTCCGGGCTGTTCTTCTCCGTGCTGTTCAAGCCGGGCGACGCGGTGCCGCAGGAGCAGTGGGGGTGGCTGACCCTCCTGGCCGGCGTGGCCACCGCGACCGGGCTCTCCCGGGCCGCCGGCGTGGACACCGCCCTCAAGTGGCCCAACGACCTGCTGGTCGCCGTGGAGGGGGAGGAGCGCAAGGCCGGCGGCATCCTCGCCGAGCGGGTCGAGGACGGTGTGGTCGTCGGGATCGGGCTCAATGTCACCCTCACCGAGGACGAGCTCCCGGTGCCGGCCGCCGGATCGCTGCTGCTGGCCAAGGCCACCGTGACCGACCGCGAGCCGCTGCTGAAGGCCGTGCTGCGGTCCCTGGAGGAGTGGTACGGGAACTGGCGTGCCGCCGGGGGCGACCCGGCGGCCAGCGGCCTGCAGGAGACCTACGCGGCGGGTTGCGCCACCCTCGGCCGGCACGTGCGTGCCGAGCTCCCGGGCGGGCGCACCCTCACCGGAACGGCCGAAGCCGTCGATTCCGATGGCCGCCTGGTGATCCGTACGGCCGAGGGGACCCACGAGGCGGTGGGGGCGGGCGACGTGGTCCACCTGCGGTCCGTGCACTGACGGGGGCGGGGCCGGGCGTGCGGCGGAATGCATCGAATGAGGCGTTTCGGGTGCGCGCGGCCCCCGCGTCGCCTCGGGGAGCCCCGGGCCGGACCCGGATCGGAGCAGGGGAGGGGGAGTGAGCTACGGCACACCTGCCGTATGGTTTAGGCGATCCCGCTGCTCGTGGTGATCAACCGGTTCGGCAGGGCAGTGCGCACGGAATGGACAGGAGGCGGCCCTTGACCGTCGACGACTCTGCCTCCGGCGCGTCCGCCCCCGGGCCCACCGGTCCGGGCACCCCGATCGGGCGCGACCAGCACACTCCCCACCACGAGGTGGATCACACCGTGCAGCCGACGGCGGATCCCCTCGCGATCCGCCTGGAGCAGCTGATCCTCGGCGCGGAGCGCCGTTACACGCCCTTCCAGGCCGCCCGCAGCGCCGGGGTGTCGATGGAGCTCGCCTCCCGCTTCTGGCGGGCCATGGGCTTCGCCGACATCGGCCAGGCGAGGGCGCTGACGGAGGCGGACGTGCTGGCCCTGCGCCGACTCGCCGGCCTGGTGGAGGCAGGGCTGCTGTCCGAGCCGATGGCGGTGCAGGTGGCGCGGTCCACCGGGCAGACCACGGCGCGGCTGGCGGAGTGGCAGATCGACTCGTTCCTGGAGGGGCTCACGGAGCCGCCGGAGCCGGGCATGACCCGTACGGAGGTCACATACCCCCTGGTCGAGCTGCTTCTGCCGGAGCTGGAGGAGTTCCTCGTCTACGTCTGGCGGCGCCAGCTGGCGGCGGCCACCGGGCGCGTGGTGCAGGTGGCGGACGACGAGGAGATGGTGGACCGGCGGCTGGCGGTGGGCTTCGCCGACCTGGTCGGCTTCACCCGTCTGACGCGCCGGCTGGAGGAGGAGGAGCTCGGTGAGCTGGTCGAGTCCTTCGAGACGACCGCGGCGGACCTGGTGGCCGCGTATGGCGGCCGGCTGATCAAGACCCTCGGCGACGAGGTGCTGTACTGCGCCGACGACGCGGCGACCGCCGCGGAGATCGCGCTGCGGCTCATCGAGACGATGGAGGCGGATCCGCAGATGCCCGAGCTGCGGGTCGGGATCGCCTTCGGGACGGTGACGACCCGGATGGGTGATGTCTTCGGGACCACGGTGAACCTGGCGAGCCGTTTGACGTCGATAGCCCCCAAGGACGCCGTGCTGGTGGACGGGGCGATGGCCGAGGAGCTCTCCCGGACCGGCGCCGCGCCGGTGTCGGAGAAGGAGGCGGAGGCGGAGCCCGACGAGGGTGCGGCCTACCGGTTCGCCCTCCAGCCGATGTGGCAGCGGCCGGTGCGCGGTCTGGGCGTCGTGGAGCCCTGGTCGCTGACGCGCCGCAAGCGCCGCTGACGTGCGGCAGGCGCCGCCGGCGTGCGGCAGGCGCACGGCCGGGTCCGGCGGCGGCACCGCGACGGGCCACTGGCCGTCCCCGCCGGTGGGGCCACCCCCTAGTATCCCGGGGTAACGTTCGTTAACCGGGAGGGTCCTATGGCGTCCGAGTTCGAGTCGGAGTTCGTGGCGGTTCGCCGTCACGAGGGCGGGGTTGCGGAGCTGGTCCTGGACCGCCCCAAGGCCATGAACGCGGTCTCGACCGGCATGGCCCGGGCCATCGGCGCGGCCTGCGCCGCGCTGGCCGCGGACCGTTCCGTGCGGGTGGTCGTGCTCTCCTCCGCCGCGGAGCGGGCCTTCTGCGTGGGGGCCGACCTCAAGGAGCGCAACTCCTTCTCCGACGCCGAGCTGACGCGGCAGCGGCCGACCACGCGCGGGGCCTACGGCGGCGTGATGGAGCTGCCGATGCCCACGATCGCGGCCGTTCACGGGTTCGCGCTGGGCGGCGGCTTCGAGCTGGCCCTGGCCTGCGACGTGATCGTCGCCGACGAGACCGCGGTGGTCGGTCTGCCCGAGGTCTCCGTCGGTGTGATCCCGGGCGGCGGCGGTACGCAGCTGCTGCCGCGCCGGGTGGGCGCCGCGCGGGCCGCCGAGCTGATCTTCACCGCGCGCCGGGTGGAGGCCGCCGAGGCGCTCTCCCTGGGGCTGCTGGACTCCGTGGTGCCGGCCGGCCGGGACACGGCCGAGGCGCTGGCCCTGGCGTCGCGGATGGCCGCGAACTCGCCGGTGGGCCTGCGGGCCGCCAAGCGCGCGCTGCGGCTGGGGCACGGGACGGACCTGGCGACCGGTCTGGAGATCGAGGACGCCGCCTGGCGGACGGTCGCCCTCTCCGGCGACCGCGTGGAGGGCGTGGCGGCCTTCAACGAGAAGCGCAAGCCGAACTGGCCGGGGGAGTAGGCATCGGACCGGGGGCCCGGACGGGCCTCCGGTCGTCCTGCCGGTGAGCGGGCCGGCAGGGAAACTCGCGCCAATTATCTCAAAATCCGACAAAACTCCCTAACCTGGGGTGATGGGAGCTGACGGGCGGCTGCGAGCCGTGGTGGGCCTCGCCCAGGCGATGGCCGCGGCGGGCACGCCGCGCGACAGTGTGCGTGCGGCCGCGCGGGGCGCGCGCCTGGCGATGGACGGCTCGTTCGCCGCGATCTCCGCGTGGGAGCGGGAGCGCGGGTGTCTGCGCGTCCTCGTCAACGAGGGCGAGCGGCGGGCGGGGGAGGAGGAGTTCCCCGAGGACGAGTCCTATCCGGTGCACGACTTCCCCGAGATCACCGAGTTCCTGCACGAGCGCTGGGTGGGCGGCGGCGGTCCGCATGCCTGGGTCGAGAGCGCCGTCGGCGACCGGCCGGGGCGGCGCGGCGAGGCCCTGCGCCGTCGGGGCCGGGGGACGTGCGTGGTCGCGCCCGTGGTGCTCAGCGGGCGTGCCTGGGGCGAGCTGTACGTCGCCCGGGACGAGGGGCTGCCCGACTTCGACGAGGACGACGCGGAGTTCGCCACCGTGCTCGCCGCCGTGGTCGCGGCCGGCCTCGCGCAGAACGAGCGCCTGGAGGAGGCGCGGCGGCTCGCCTTCACCGACCCGCTGACCGGGCTCGCCAACCGTCGGGCGGTCGACATGCGCCTCGACGAGGCCCTGGAGGAGCACCGCCGGACCGGTGTCGTCGTCAGCCTCGTCGTCTGCGACCTGAACGGGCTGAAGAAGGTCAACGACACCCTCGGGCACGCTATGGGTGACCGGCTGCTGGAGCGGTTCGGATCGGTGCTGAGCCTGTGCGGGGCCATACTCCCGGGCGCGCTGGTCGCCCGCTTGGGCGGCGACGAGTTCTGCCTGGTCGGGGTCGGCCCGCCGGCCGATGACGTGGTCCGGGTCAGCGAGGAGCTGTGTACGCGCGCCGCCGGGTTGGAGCTGGGCGAGGGCGTGGCCTGCGGGGTGGCCTCCACCGGGGACCCGATCGGGCCGGTGAAGTCCTCCCGGAGGCTGTTTCGCCTCGCGGACGCCGCCCAGTACAAGGCGAAGGCGGCGCGGTCGGCGGGGCCGGTGGTGGCGGGCCGGGACACCGCGGTGGTCCGGCTGGCGGACGCCGCCGCCCAGGAGGCCCCGGGGGAGCGGCGGCGCTTCCGTGGCCGGCGGTGACCGCGGACGGCGGGCGGCGGGCGGCGGCCGCGGAGCCGGGCGTCCGGCCGTCCTCGCGGACCCGGGGCCCGGCGCGTCCGTGCGTAAGGGGTCCAGTGGCTGCCCGATCGTGACAGTTCCAGCTAGTGACATGAAGCGATTCAATCCGTAGGGTGCTGAATATGGATATGCACACTGTCGTGGTGGGGACGTCCGGTACCACCGCCGAGGACGTCATCGCCGTTGCCCGCGGCAACGCACGGGTCGAGCTGTCCGGCGAGGCGCTCGACGCACTCGCCCGCGCCCGCGAGATCGTCGACGCGCTGGCCGCCAAGCCCGAACCCGTCTACGGGGTGTCCACCGGGTTCGGCGCCCTCGCCTCCCGACACATCAGTCCCGAGCTGCGCGCCCAGCTCCAGCGCAACATCGTCCGCTCGCATGCCGCCGGCATGGGTCCGCGCGTCGAGCGCGAGGTGGTCCGCGCGCTGATGTTCCTCCGGCTCAAGACCGTCGCCTCCGGCCACACCGGGGTGCGCCCCTCCGTGGCGCAGACCATGGCCGCCGTGCTGAACGCCGGGATCACCCCGGTCGTCCACGAGTACGGCTCCCTCGGCTGCTCCGGCGACCTCGCGCCGCTGTCCCACTGCGCGCTCGCGCTGATGGGCGAGGGCGACGCCGAGGGCCCGGACGGCACCGTCCGCCCCGCCGCCGAGCTGCTCGCCGAGTATGGCATCGAGCCCGTCGAACTCCGCGAGAAGGAAGGCCTCGCCCTCCTCAACGGAACCGACGGCATGCTCGGCATGCTGATCATGGCCCTCGCCGACCTCGACAGGCTCTACAAGTCCGCCGACATCACCGCGGCCCTCACCCTGGAGGCGCTGCTCGGCACCGAGAAGGTCCTCCAGCCCGAGCTGCACGCCATCCGCCCGCACCCCGGCCAGGGCGCCTCCGCCGCCAACATGGCCGCCGTGCTGAAGGGCTCCGGCCTGACCGGGCACTTCCAGGAGGAGTCCGCGCCGCGCGTGCAGGACGCCTACTCCGTGCGCTGCGCCCCGCAGGTCGCCGGCGCGGGCCGCGACACCATGGCGCACGCCGCCCTGGTCGCCTCCCGCGAGCTGGCCTCCGCCGTCGACAACCCGGTGGTGCTGCCCGACGGCCGCGTGGAGTCCAACGGCAACTTCCACGGCGCCCCGGTCGCCTACGTGCTGGACTTCCTCGCCATCGCCGCCGCCGACCTCGGCTCCATCGCCGAGCGGCGCACCGACCGGCTGCTCGACAAGAACCGCTCGCACGGCCTGCCGGCCTTCCTGGCGGACGACGCCGGCGTGGACTCCGGTCTGATGATCGCCCAGTACACGCAGGCCGCCCTGGTCAGCGAGATGAAGCGGCTCGCGGTGCCGGCCTCGGCCGACTCGATCCCCTCCTCCGCCATGCAGGAGGACCACGTCTCGATGGGCTGGTCGGCCGCGCGCAAGCTGCGTACCGCGGTCGACAACCTGACGCGGATCATCGCCATCGAGCTGTACGCGGCCACCCGCGCCATCGAGCTGCGTCACGGGCTGACGGCAGCCCCGGCCAGCCTTGCCGCGATCGCCGCCGCCCGCGCGGCGGGCGTGCAGGGGCCCGGGCCGGACCGCTTCCTCGCCCCCGACCTGGCAGCCGCCGACGCCTTCGTCCGCACGGGCGGGCTGCTCGCCGCGGTGGAGCCGGTGACGGGTCCGCTCGCCTGACGGCGGCCACCGCACGACACGCCGAAGGGCTGCCCCGGGAAGACCCCGGGGCAGCCCTTCGGCGTCGTACGCGTCCGCGGAAGTCCTGCGCGGAGGTGTTCCTACGACCTGGGGGAGCGGCGCACGGAGAAAGCCACGAAGGCGGCCCCCACGCCGAGGCAGAAGGTGCCGCCGAGGAGGTACGGGGCGGTGTCGACGGAACCGGTGTCGGCGAGCGAGAGGGACTGCGCCCCCGCACCCGAAGCGGAAGGCGCGGAGCTGGTGATCGTGCCGGTGGTCGAGGTCCCGCCGGCCGGCTCCGCGGTGTTCGCGCCCGCGGGCACGGCGGAGGTGCTCCCCGCCGCTTCCGGTGCGGTCGCGCCCGCCGAGGGCACGAACCACAGGGCGGCGAGGAGGGTGGTCGCTCCGAGAGCGGTGAGCATCGGTCGGCGTGCGGACACGGTGCGATCCCCCTTGTGGCAGCAGCGAATTGGCCGTGTGCGCCGATGCTACGGAAAGGGGCGGGTCGTGGGAAAGTCAGGGCTTCCCCGGGCTTACTCTCCGTCGTATGAACTCTTCTGAGACATCACGGTATGTACGACTTCGGGTGGATCTGGTGCTTGAGGTGCCGGACGCCCAGGCGCTCACCGGCGCCGCGCTCGCCCACATCAAGGCCGACGAGTTCATGCCGGACGAGGAACGCAGCCATGCGGAAGCCGCCGTCCGGGAAGACGAGTCGGAAGCCCTCGCCTACCTCGTCGACCCCACTGACCTGGTCCTGGACATCCCCGGGGTGGAGCTGGCGCAGGCGTCCTGGAGCAGCGAGCCCGTCGAATACGACCCCGAGTCGTTGGAGTGGGACCTCGACGAGGAAGATGGGGACTTCGACGAAGAACCCGACAACGCCTGACCGTGCGGTGGCCCACATCCCAACGGAATGTGGAACCGGCCGGCGCCGTTAACGCGTTGTCAGGACCGGGCAGGGGGGTGCGCCCCCTGCCGGGCCAACCCCGTGACGGATGTCCCGGGGTTACCGGCAACGATGGAGTGGCGTGTGAGGACGGACAGCAAGCGGCGGAGAAGGTCCCTGGCGGCCATATCCGTCGTGCTCGGCGGCGTACTGGTGCTCTCGGCGTGCAACGACGGGGACAGCGGGGGCGGGGACCCGAAGGGCAACGGGGAGGCCAGCAAGTCCCAGGCGGACGTGGACGCGGCAGCGGCCAAGGACACCTCGAAGGCCAAGATCACGATCACGCCGGAGGATGGCGCGACCAACGTCGGCCTCAACGACGCGGCGAAGGTCACCGTCGCCGACGGCACGCTCACGCAGGTCGAGCTGAAGACGAGCGAGGGCACGGCGGTGGCCGGCGACATGGCCGCCGACGGCAAGAGCTGGAAGCCCAAGGCGGCGCTGAAGCGCTCCACCAAGTACGCCCTGTCGGCGACGGCCAAGGACGCGGACGGCAAGGAGGCGCACGAGAACGCCTCCTTCACCACCGTCTCCCCGGAGAACAGCTTCGTGGCCAACTTCGTGCCGGAGGAAGGCCAGACCGTCGGCGTCGGCATGCCGGTCTCGATCACCTTCAACAAGGCGATCAAGGACAAGAAGGCCGTCCAGGCGGGTATCACCGTCTCCTCCAGCAGCGGCCAGGAAGTCGTCGGCCACTGGTTCAGCGCCCAGCGCCTGGACTTCCGCCCCGAGCAGTACTGGCAGGCGGGCTCCACCGTCACGCTGAAGCTGGCGCTGGAGGGCGTCCAGGGCGCTCCCGGCGTCCAGGGCGTCCAGAGCAAGACCGTCACCTTCAAGATCGGCCGCAGCCAGGTCTCCACGGTTGACGCCAAGACGAAGAAGATGACGGTCACCCGGGACGGCGCGGTCATCCGGACCATCCCGATCTCCGCGGGCGCCCCGGCCAACCCGACCTACAACGGCCAGATGGTGATCTCCGAGAAGTTCAAGGAGACCCGGATGAACGGTGCCACCGTCGGCTTCACCGACGCCGACGGCAAGGGCGAGTACGACATCAAGGACGTGCCGCACGCCATGCGTCTGTCGACCTCCGGGACCTTCCTCCACGGCAACTACTGGGGCGCGGACTCGATCTTCGGCAGCGTCAACACCAGCCACGGCTGCGTGGGCCTGAACGACGTCAAGGGCGCCGGCGACCCGAACCAGCCGGCCGCCTGGTTCTACGACAACTCGCTCATCGGTGACGTCGTCACGGTGGTCAACTCCCCGGACAAGACGATCAAGCCGGACAACGGCCTCAACGGCTGGAACATGAGCTGGGCCGACTGGAAGGCCGGCTCGGCCGCCTGACGCAGGGCGCGCCCCGCCGCCTCCGGGCGTGCGGCGCCTTCGGGCGCTCGGCTCGCACGAGCAGGGCGGCTCGCGCCACCGGGACGGCGGGGAACCCCCACGGGTTCCCCGCCGTCCGCCGTTTCCGGGGCACGGACGGCGGTGGCGCCGTCGCCGCACCCGGTGACCGAAAACCCGCGGGCGGCGCGTCCGGGCGCGCTCTAGGGTCGGGCCCATGATGATCCATTCTCTCGCCCTGCCCCCGTCCGACACCGAGGTGGACACCTGGCTGACGGTCCTGGCCTCCGCCGCGGCCGTCGACCTGCCGCAACTGCCCCCGCCCTCCCGCGTGGAGATCGCCGGGCGGCTGTGCGTGAGGCCGGCCCGCGGCCGGCCGGTGCTGTGGACGGCCGGCGACGGCGAGGGCGTGGCGGCCCTGCTGCTGTTCACCGAGGAGGGCAACGAGCGCACCGCGTTCCTGGACGCGCTGACGGTGCGCCCGGCGGCGCGGCGCCGCGGCATCGGCACCGCCCTGTGGGAGCAAGTCCGCGAGGAACTGCTCGCGGACGGTCGTACCTCGGTCGCGGCCATGCTGGACCTCGGCGGGCCCGGCCAGGCCTTCGCGGAGGCGATGGGCTTCGAGAACGTCCTGCCGATGGCCTGGTACGTACAGGACATCCCGAACGGCACGGCGACGGACGGCAGGGCGGCGGACGGCACGGCAGCCGCTCCGGCGGCCACCCCGGCGGACGGGCCCGTCCACGACCCTGCCGTCCCCGGATACGAGCTCCTGACCTGGTACGGCCTCGTCCCCGACGCCTGGGCGCCGGCCGCGGCGGCGGCCCACGCGGCCATGGAGGACGCCCCGACCGGCGATATGGACGAGCGGATCCAGACCTGGACGGCCCAGCGGCTGCACACCCTCCAGCAACTGGTCCTGGACCGGGGCGGAGAGATGATCACAGTCGCGGCGGTGACCCCCGGGGGTGAGGTGGCGGCGTACACCGAGATCGTCCTGCCGGATCCCGCGGGTACCAGCGCCCTCCAGTACGACACGGTGGTCGTACCCGCCCACCGCGGGCACGGCCTCGGGCGCGCCGTGAAACGGCACATGGCAGCGCGGGCCGCGGCCCGCCACCCGCAACTGCGCCGCATCGCCACCACGGTGGCGGACGAGAACGTCCCCATGCGGGCGGTGAACGAGGCCCTCGGCTACCGGCGCGAACGCGGCGCCGGCGTCTTCCAGATCACTCTCTAGACGGCCCGGGCGACAGGCCGCCACCGCAGGTCAGCCGGTCGGCTGCGCGGTCTGCTCCGCCGTCCGCGCAGCCGACCGCTCCGCGGCCCGCTGCGCGTCCCACGACGCCAGCAGGCGCAGTGCGTCCTCGGAGGCCGAGCCCGGCTCCGCATGGAAGGTCACCAGGGCCTGCGTCGGATCGTCGGGAAGCGTCAGCGTCTCGAAGGACAGGCGCATCTCCCCCACCAGCGGGTGACGCAGCAGCTTCACGCCGTGCGTCTTGTCCGCCACCGTGTGCGCCGCCCAGAGCCGTCGGAACTCCTCGTTCTTCACGGACAGCTCGCCGACCAGCGCCGACAACTGCTCGTCGTCCGGGTGCTGGCCCGCGTACAGCCGCAGGTTGCTGACGACCCAGCAGGCCTGGCACTCCCACTCCCCGTACAGCTCCGCGGTCGCCGGGTCCAGGAACATCAGCCGGACCAGGTTCCGCTCCGCGGCCGGAAGTGCCCCGAAGTCCCCGAAGACCGCGGCCGCCAGCCGGTTCCAGCCGATGACGTCCTGGCGGTGCCCCACGAGATAGGCCGGTACGCCGTCCATCGCGTCCATCAGCGTGCGCAGCGCCGGACGCACCTGCTGCGGCCTTCGGCTCTGGCGGCGCCTGCGGGCCCTGGGCCGCGCCAGGTCCATCAGGTGCGCCCGCTCCGTCCCGTCCAGGCGCAGGGCCCGCGCGATGGCCTCCAGCACCTCCGTCGAGACGTTGACCCCGTCGCGCTGCTCCAGCCGCGTGTAGTACGCGACCGACACCCCCGCCAGCTGCGCCAGCTCCTCACGCCGCAGCCCCGGCACGCGCCGCCGGCGCCCGTAGTCCGTCAGGCCCACGTCCTCCGGGCGCAGCCGGGCGCGGCGGGAGCGGAGGAACTCGCCCAGGCAGGCTCGCTGATCAAGCTGGTCCATGCCGCCCAGTATCTCCGGGCGGCCCACCGCCCGGACGGTCCCAGCCTGACCCCAGCAGTAGTAGGTTCGCCAGTCGTACGAAGCGCAGGGGCCTGGGTACCGGCGGCACGGACCGGCAGCGTGGTGCGCACCGCGACACCACCGCCTCAAGGAGCCCCATGTCCGCCACCGCCGCCACCACCGCCGCCGGCACCGCGCACACCCCGGTCACCCGGGTCGCCGCGTACGCCGCCCCCGCCCCCGGCGACCCGCTGGAGCGCACCACCGTGCCGCGCCGTCCCGTCGGGCCGCACGACGTCCTCATCGACATCATGTACGCGGGCATCTGCCACTCCGACATCCACCAGGTGCGTGACGGATGGGGCGAGGGCATCTACCCCATGGTCCCCGGACACGAGATCGCCGGAGTCGTCGCCCAGGTCGGCGCGGAAGTGACCCGGTTCGCCGTCGGCGACCGGGTGGGCGTCGGCTGCATGGTCGACTCCTGCCGCGTGTGCGAGCACTGCCGCAGTGGCCGGGAGCAGTACTGCACACAGGGCATGACCGGCACCTACAACGCCCTCGGCCGGGACGGCGAGCCCACCTACGGCGGCTACTCGACCCACCTCGTCGTCGACGAGAACTACACCGTCCGCATCCCCGACGGCCTCGCCCTGGACGAGGCGGCCCCGCTGCTGTGCGCGGGCATCACGCTCTACTCGCCGCTGCGGCACTGGCAGGCGGGCCCGGGCAAGAAGGTCGCGGTCGTCGGTCTCGGCGGCCTCGGCCACATGGGGGTGAAGATGGCGCACGCGCTGGGCGCGGAGGTCACCGTGCTGTCGCAGACCCTCCGCAAGGAGGCCGACGGCCGGCGGCTGGGCGCCACCCACTTCCACGCCACCAGCGACGAATCCACCTTCGAGAAGCTCGCCGGGACCTTCGACCTGATCCTGTCCACCGTCTCCGCCCCGCTGGCCCTGGACGCCTACCTGGGCCTGCTGAAGGTGGACGGCGCCCTGGTCAACGTGGGCGCCCCGGAGGAGCCGGTCTCCCTCAACCTCTTCTCCCTCATCGGCGGCCGTAGGACCCTCGCCGGATCGATGATCGGCGGAATCGCCGAGACCCAGGAGATGCTGGACTTCTGCGCCGAGCACCGGCTGGGCGCGGAGATCGAGCTGATCGACGCCGCCCGCATCAACGAGGCCTACGCCCGCGTCCTGGCGAGCGACGTCCGCTACCGCTTCGTGATCGACGCCTCCACGATCTGACGGGGCGCCGGCCCCGGCTGCGCGCCCCGGCCGTCGCCGCCGGCGAAGAGCCCGTCGAGGACGGTGCCGGGGCGGGGCAGGGGGCCGCTCACTCCCCGGGCGCCGGGGCCACGCCGATCGGGCAGGACACGCCCGTGCCGCCGATGCCGCAGTATCCGCCCGGGTTCTTGTCGAGGTACTGCTGGTGGTGTGCCTCGGCCGGCCAGAAGGGGCGCTCCGCCGCCGGGAGGACGGCCGTGGTGATGTTGCCGTAGCCCGAGGAGCCCAGGACCTGCTGGTAGGCCTCGCGGGAGGCCTCCGCCGTGGCCTGCTGGGCGGGGGAGTGGGTGTAGACCGCCGAGCGGTACTGGGTGCCGACGTCGTTGCCCTGGCGGAAGCCCTGGGTCGGGTCGTGGGACTCCCAGAAGTGCTTCAGCAGGGCCGCGTAGGAGACCTCCGCGGGATCGAAGACGACCCGGACGACCTCCGTGTGGCCGGTCAGGCCCGAGCACACCTCCTCGTACGTCGGATTCTCGGTGAAGCCGCCCTGGTAGCCGGCCACTGTGGTCCACACCCCGGGGGTCTGCCAGAACGTGCGCTCGGCCCCCCAGAAGCAGCCCAGCCCGAAGTCGGCGACCTCCAGGTGGGCCGGATACGGTCCGGCCAGTGGGTTGCCCAGCACGGTGTGCTTCTCGGGAAGGGCGAACAGCGGCTCCGGGCGGCCCGTCAGGGCCTCCTCGCGGGTGGGGAGCTCGGGCGTGCGGCGGTACGAGAACATGGATTCCCTCCTTGTGCGAGGGACAACGCACGGAGGGCGGGCCGGGATTCCCCGACCCGCCCCCATGGCTCACAGGCCCGGCGTCACCACGCCCACCGCCCAGTCGCGGGCGTACAGGTACCGGCTCTTCGGCGACCCGGCATAGCTCCACGGCAGGGCGCCGATGTAGCCGTCGATGTGCCGGAACTGCTCCACGGCCTGCTCGTCGCGGTCCTGCCAGAACAGCAGGTAGGCCAACAGGTGCCGCATGTGCGCCGCCCCGGGGTGGTCGTCGCCGGCCGCCGCCAGGTCCAGGAGGGCCGCGTCCACGGCGGCGACGATCTCCGGCTCCTTGAAGTACGTCTCGGCCGCCAGGTCGTCCTCGTACGTCTCCTGCTCGAAGTACGCGATCAGCGGCAGCAGCGACAGCAGGTCGCCGGGTTCACCGACGGCTGCGGACGCCCGCGCGTGGGCGAGCGCCAGCTCGTGCGAGCCGCGCCACTTCCGGCACCAGTACTGCAGGCCGGCGATGTGCGACCACAACACCTTCGGGTCGCGTTCGACGACCTTCGCCCACAGCTCCCGGTAGCGCTCGTGGGAGTAGCCCAGCCCCTGGCCGATGGGCTGTTCCACGATGTACGGGGTGGGGTCCGCCGGGTCCGCCAGGCGCTGGGCCTCGTGGGCGGCCTCCTGGGCCTTGACCAGGAGCTCGCGGAAGAGCCGGAACTGCTCCTGTGTGGTTCGGCTGCCGGACTGGCTGCCGCGCACGTTCCACGCCACCATGATCGCGGCGTCGGCGTTGACGAGGGCAGCCGTCGGGTCGGACGGACGGGCCGCGCGCCATGCCAGCAGCCAAGCGTCGTCGTCCGCGGCGGCCGCCTCGGCCAGCGGGCGGACCCGTTCCATCCGCTCGTGCCAGTCCGTGCCCGCCGCCTCCACGTAGGCCGCCGCCGCTTCCCAGTCGCCCGCCGCAACGGCCTGCAGGACGGCAGTCCGCTCGGGCGGCACCGGCGCCGGGTTCTCGGTGTCGAGGTCCTCCTCCGCCACGAAGCCGAGCGCGACGACCGCCGCGGCCTTGTCCGCCTTCAGGCCCGCCTCGACTGCCTCCGTACCGGCGTCCAGCGTGGCGATCTCCGCCTCCAGCCGCTTCGCCTTGCGGATGTAGTAGACGCCGCGCAGGAACTTGAAGGCGCCGAACAGCAGCACGGCGCCGAGGATGTACAGGCCGATCACGGGGCAAGCACCAGCTTTCGCAGGGGTTCGGTGTCGGGCTGGTCGGCGACGACCGCGTCGAGGGCCAGCCGGAGCTGCTCCTCGAAGCCCTCGGTCGGGTAGCGCAGGGTGGCCGAGTCGGACCAGGACAGCTGCCAGCGGGCGGCGCCGCGGCCCGTCAGCTCTACGGTGACCAGCTGGTTCAGGGCCCGCCGCACGACCGGGCGGGCGAACTCGCGGGCCGTGCGGCCCGTGGCGGCCGCGGCCTCCTCCGACTTCGGGAAGCGGTCGGCGACCCGCCAGCGGACCGCCGGGTCGGCGTCGACCGCGTCGAGCAGAGCGGACAGCCCGGGACCGGCGCCCTCGGCGGCGAAGGCCTCGCGGATCTCCTCCGCGCCCTCGCCGACGTACCGCGTCATCGACTCGTGGACCAGGTCCTCCCAGTCCACCCGCTTGAGCGCGA
This sequence comes from Streptomyces sp. NPDC058880, assembly GCF_042742535.1. Lineage (NCBI taxonomy): Bacteria > Bacillati > Actinomycetota > Actinomycetes > Kitasatosporales > Streptomycetaceae > Streptomyces > Streptomyces sp. NPDC058880. Next base: position 39,227 of record NZ_JBHYMC010000043.1, on the reverse strand, counting down.
GGGCCTCCGGGGTGAGGACGACCTGCTCCAGCGCGGCCAGCGAGGCGCCGGCGTCGGACAGCAGCTCCAGGGCGGGACGGGCGCCCTGCCCGCCGCGGCCGTCGTCGGGCAGGGCCTCGATACGGGCGACGCGCTCGGCGAGCGGGGGGTGCGAGTCGTACGGGGAGGCGGGCTCGGTCGACAGGTCCCGGCGCAGGTCGTCCAAGTCCTCCGTACGGGCGTCGAGCAGCTTGCGCAGGCCGCCGAAGACCTCGCCGGGGCGGGGCAGCAGGCCGGCGCCGACGCCGAGGGTGGCGTACGAGCTCATGTAGAAGCCGTGCGCCGAGTCCAGGACGTTGATCTCGCGCAGCGCGGAGGCGGCGGAGTCGCGGCCGGCGACGCGCACCGAGGCGAGGTCGGCGGCGAGCTCCTGGCGTCGGCCGGCAGCGCGGGTGGCGCGCAGGTAGAAGGAGCCGTACGCCGTGTAGATCTTGGCCATGGCGCGGTACGTCGCGCCCTCTCCGGAGGTGTCGACGCCCTTGGCGCCCTTGCCCTTGGCGATCCGCTTCTCGTCCCGCTTCTCCTGGCGGGCCCGCTCCTTGGCGACCTTGTTGTCGGCGCGCTCGTGGAAGTGGCCGATCGTACGGATCAGCTGGGCGCGGCCCCGGGCGATCAGCGGGGTGAGGCGGGTGTCGAAGTTGGCGTAGTGGCCCATCTCGTGGGCGAGCACGGCGCGCAGCTGCATCTCGTCCAGGCCCGTCATCAGGGGCAGGCCGAGGTAGAGGCGACGGGTGCCGGGGCGCAGGCCCAGCAGGCGGGCGTCCTCGGCGACGGCCGCGTTCACCTCGTCGATCAGCACGATCTCGTCGGGGGCGCGGGTGCCGACCTGCTGTGCGATCTCGCGCACGGTCCGCCACAGGACGGGCTCCTGCGCCTCGGTGACGGTGATGCCGGCCGGCGGGTCGTCCTTGGGGGTGCGGAGCATGAACAGGCCGCGGACGATCGGGACGGCGAGGACGACCGACACGATCACGATCTTGAAGGCGGCCGGGCCGTGCAGCCAGGTGACGACGGCGAAGTCGAGGCCTGCGAGCGCGGCGAGCAGGAAGACGCCGAGCAGGTAGAAGCCTGCGAGCAGGACGAGCGCGCGAGCGGCGCGCAAAGAAGCGCCCATATGGACAGATCCCCCCACGGGATGAAAGCGGTGCCGAGACGCGCGGCGGGGGGTGGCCGCCGCCCCGCACGATGCGGCTCAGAGAATGGTGACGGCAACTTTATGCACCGCTCATCGCCGCTGGTCGTGGGGGGTACCCGCCGGTAGTGGGCGGTGGGTGGCGTTGCTGCTTGCGCGGGACCGGCCCCCGGCGCGGCCGGCGCGCCGGGGGTGTCCACCGCTACTGGGGGAGCGTGGCGGGGGAGCCGCCGTTGGCCTCGTAGCCGGCCACCGCCAGGGCCCGGTACAGGGCGTACTGCGCCGCCGGATCCTCCGCCGCCGACCACGGCAGCGCGCCGACGTATCCGTCCACGTGGCGGACCTGCTCCATCGCCTCCGCCCACCGCTCCATGTTGACCAGGAACAGCAGCAGCAGGTGTCGTACGTGCGCCAGCATCGGGTCGTCCTGCCGGGCCGTGTGCACGGCGTACAGCGCACCCTCCACCGCCCGCGTGACGGCCTCGCTGCGGTAGAAACCGCTGCTCAGGATCACCTCCGGCAGGTTCTCGTACAGCGCGAACAGCGGCAGCGCCGCCAGCAGGGAGCCCTGCGGCGCGCGCGCGGCGGCCGCGTGCGAGAAGGCATCGGCCTTCTCCCGCGAGCCGTGCCACTTCGCGCACCAGTAGTGCAGCGCCGCCAGGTGCGCGCCCATGTGCTCCGGCGCCCGGTCGATGACCTTCGCCCACAGCTCGTCGAACTCCGCCTCCGGGTACGCCAGGCCGCGGGCGATCGCCAGCTCCGTGATGTACGGGACCGGGTCGCCCGGAGCCAGCAGCGCGGACTTGCGGCAGGCCTCCCGGGCCTCCTCCAGGATGATCCGGTGGTCGTCGGAGCCGACCCCGCCCGAGTGCCGCCACGCCTGCTGCACCAGCAGTTCCGCGTGCACCTGCGCGCCGCCCGCGTCCTTGTCCGCCTCCAGCCGCCACGCCTTCAGCCACTGGGCGCCCGCACCCGGCTGCGCCGCCAGCTCCAGCGCCGCCGCGCCGCCGAAGGCCTGCACGCGCTGCCAGCGCCGCTCGCCCTCCCGCGGTGTCCCGGCCAGCAGCTGCGAGGCCGCCTGCCACTGCCCGGTGCGCCGCACGTTGTCGAGGGCGTCCATCAGGTCCTGGTCCGGCCCGGGGATGCGGATGTCGAGGTCTTCCTGCCGCTCGAATCCGTAGTTCGCCGGGTCGGCCGCGTCGGGGCTGCCGGGCGCGACCAGGCGGATGCCGCCGCGCCGGCGCCGGACGTACGGGCCCACGACGAACAGGATCATGAGCACCGCGAACAGGAACCATAGAATCTCCATGCCTCCAGCGAACCAGACCGGAGGGCCGACAGGCGAACAGGGGGGGTGCACGCCGACCCTGGGCATAGCATCTGAGCATGAGCGACGACAGCCACGAGCACCAGAGCTTCGAGACCCGCGCGATCCACGCGGGCAACACCGCCGACCCGCAGACCGGCGCGGTCGTGCCCCCGATCTACCAGGTCTCCACCTACAAGCAGGACGGCGTCGGCGGCCTGCGGGGCGGTTACGAGTACAGCCGCAGCGCCAACCCGACGCGCACCGCGCTGGAGGAGAACCTCGCGGCGCTGGAGGGCGGCCGCCGCGGCCTCGCCTTCGCGTCCGGACTGGCCGCCGAGGACTGCCTGCTGCGCACGCTGCTCTCGCCGGGCGACCACGTGGTCATCCCGAACGACGCCTACGGCGGCACCTTCCGCCTCTTTGCGAAGGTCGTCTCCCGCTGGGGCGTGGAGTGGTCGGTGGCCGACACCTCCGACGCCGACTCCGTCCGCGCGGCCCTCACCCCGAAGACGAAGGTCATCTGGGTCGAGACCCCCTCCAACCCGCTGCTCGGCATCACCGACATCGCCGTCGTCGCCGACATCGCGCGGACCGCGGGTGCCAAGCTGGTCGTGGACAACACCTTCGCCTCGCCGTACCTGCAGCAGCCGCTGGCACTGGGCGCGGACGTGGTCGTGCACTCGCTGACCAAGTACATGGGCGGGCACTCCGACGTGGTCGGCGGCGCGCTCGTCACCGCCGACGAGGCGCTGGGCGAGGAACTGGCCTACCACCAGAACGCGATGGGCGCGGTGGCCGGGCCGTTCGACTCGTGGGTGGTGCTGCGCGGCATCAAGACCCTGGCCGTGCGCATGGACCGGCACGCGGAGAACGCTGCCAAGATCGTCGAGGTGCTCACGCGCCACCCGAAGGTCACCAAGGTGCTCTACCCGGGCCTGCCCGAGCACCCGGGGCACGAAATCGCCGCCAAGCAGATGCGCAACTTCGGCGGCATGGTGTCCTTCCAGGTCGCCGGCGGCGAGGAGGAGGCCGTCGCGGTCTGCGGCCGCACCAAGGTCTTCACGCTGGCCGAGTCCCTGGGCGGCGTCGAGTCCCTCATCGAGCACCCGGGCCGCATGACGCACGCGTCGGTGGCCGGTTCGGCGCTGGAGGTTCCGGCGGACCTGATCCGTGTCTCGGTGGGCATCGAGAACGCCGACGACCTGATCGCGGACCTGACCCAGGCCCTGGGCTGACCCCCGCGGGCCCCGCCGGACCCGGCCCGAACCCGGCGGGGTCCGGCACCCGGCCCGAACCCGGCGGGGTCCGGCACCGGGCCCTGCTGCGCCGGGCCCGGGCCGGCACACGGGCCGGCGCACGGGACTGCCCCCGGCTGGCCGCCCGCGGGCTACCAGCCTTCCAGGGGTGGCGAGATGCCGGTCGGCGGGCCCGCCCAGGGCCGGGCCAGGGAGGCCCAGACCACGAAGGCCACCGCGGCCGCGAACAGCACCGCCCAGCCGAACCTGCGCAGCGCCCGGCGCCGGCGCAGGAGCCGGTCCCCGCGGGCCGCCGCACCGGCGGCCAGGCCCGTCGGCACCACCGGGTACGGGCCTTCCAGCAGCTGCTTGACCTGGGCTTCCTTGCGGTCCGGGATCCCGCTCACGCCGCCTCCCGCGCCCGCAGCAGGGACACGGCCCGGTTGCAGAGCACGCGGACCCGCTCCACCGGCATCCCGAGTTGCGCCGCCGTGACCTCCTCCGCGAGCCCCTCGTAGAGCCGCAGCACGAGCACGAGCCGCTCGTTCGGGCTCAGCCGCGCCAGCACCCCCGCCCCGCCGTGGTGGCGCCAGCCGGTCCGGGCGAAGGCCGCGCACAGCTCGTGCCGGGTGAAGTCGTACGGGTCGTCCGCGCGCAACCGCCGCCAGTGCGCGTACGTGCGCGCCAACGCGCCCCCCAGCAGTCCGCGGGCCGCATCCGGGTCTCCGGTCAGCAGCACCGCGACGTGCAGGAGTCGCCCCGCCGCACCCGCGACGAAGGCCTCGAACTCTCCGTAGGAGCCCGCCGGTTGATCAACCACCCGCATATGCACATAGTGCGGCCGGTGGCACCGGTCAGGTCAAGAGGACGGACGGACTCCGCTCAGGAGGCGGGACCGGCTTCGGCCACGGCCGCCATCAGCTCCGACAGCGACAGGTTGAAGCGCGTCAGCAGCCCGGTGAAGGACTCGCGCTCGTCCTCGCTCCAGCCGTCCGTCACCCGGGCCATGAGTTCGCGCCGCGAGGAACGTACCTCCTCCAGCCGCGCCAGCCCCCGCGGGGACAGCGCGAGGACCACGGCCCGCCCGTCCTCGGGGTGGGAGGTCCGCTTGACCAGACCGCTGTCGACCAGCGGCGCGACCTGCCGGGTCACCGTGGAGGAGTCGATGCCCATCCCTCCGGCGAGCGCCTTCACGCCCATCGGGCCCTCCAGGTCGAGCCGGTTGAGCAGCAGGTAGGCGGCGCGGTCCATCGAGTTGCGGGCCTGGCCCACCCCTCCCAGACGGGTCTGCTCGGCGCGCCGGGCGAAGACCGCCACCTGGTGCTGGAGCGCGTCGAGGAGACCGGCTCCGGCGGGCGCTTCGGTCTGCACGGGCAGATCGGAATTGGCCGGGGAGGAAGGCATGGCCATGGGCTCTCTTCGCGTGGGTCCGACAGGGATGGGGGACAGAGTACGCGGCCCTGCGGCGGCTCGTACGCCGCGTACGAGAACTGGTGCGGCCCACGGGGACACCCGTCCCGCGGGTGTTCCGGTTGGCGAGATCTCGACCCTGATCCCAGACCTGCCCCGGACCCCCGCGGCGCGCGCCCCGGCCCCTCCCGCAGCCCCGCCGGACGCTCCGCGCCCGGCCGCGTCCGGGCTGCGAGACTGGCGGCATGAACTACCGCGTGCCCCAGCCCGTTCCCCAGGTCATCCTCGACGACGTCCGGGGGGCTCAGAAGATGCTGTCCGGCGTCTCCCGGGTCACGCCGATGGAAGGCAGCCGGCACCTGTCCGCACTCACCGGCTCGCCCGTCCACTTCAAGTGCGAGAACCTCCAGCGCACCGGATCCTTCAAGCTCCGCGGAGCCTACGTGCGCATCGCGGGTCTGCGTCCCGAGCAGCGGGCCGCCGGCGTCGTGGCCGCCAGCGCCGGCAACCACGCCCAGGGCGTGGCACTGGCCTCCTCGCTCCTCGGCGTCCGCTCCACCGTCTTCATGCCGGTCGGGGCGCCGCTGCCGAAGGTCGCCGCGACCCAGGAGTACGGGGCCGACGTACGGATGCACGGCCAGGTCGTCGACGAGACCCTTGCCGCGGCCCAGGACTACGCCGACCGCACGGGCGCCGTGTTCATCCACCCCTTCGACCACCGCGACATCATCGCCGGCCAGGGCACGGTCGGACTGGAGATCCTGGAACAGTGCCCGGAGGTGCGCACCATCCTCGTCGGCATCGGAGGCGGCGGGCTGGCCGCCGGAGTGGCCGTCGCCGTGAAGGCACTGCGGCCCGACGTGCGGGTCGTCGGGGTGCAGGCGGCCGGCGCGGCCGCCTACCCGCCCTCCCTCAAGGCCGGCCACCCGGTCTCGATCGACCACCCGAACACGATGGCCGACGGCATCAAGGTGGGCCGCCCCGGCGACGTCCCGTTCAGGATCATCGGCGAGCTCCTCGACGACGTGCGCACGGTGTCCGAGGACGCCCTCTCCAGTGCCCTGCTGCTGTGCCTGGAACGGGCGAAACTCGTCGTCGAGCCGGCCGGGTGCAGCACGGTCGCGGCCCTGCTCAGCGAGCCCGAGCGGTACGGGGCGGGCCCGGTGGTGGCCGTACTGTCCGGAGGCAACGTCGATCCGCTGCTGCTCCAGCGGATCCTGCGGCACGGCATGGCGGCCGCGGGCCGGTACCTGTCCCTGCGGTTGCGCGTGGCGGACCGGCCGGGTGCGCTGGCCGGTCTCCTGGGCGTGCTGTCCGTGGTCGACGCGAACGTGCTGGACGTGAGCCACGTACGGACCGACCCGCGGCTGGGGCTCACGGAGGTGGAGGTGGAACTTCACCTGGAGACCAAGGGACCGGAGCACTGCGCTGAGGTCGCGCGGACGCTGCACGGCGCGGGGTACAAGGTGATGGGCTGACCGACCGGGGGCGAACGGCGGCCGCGCAGGACCTGCCGTACGCGCAGGACCTGCCGTACAACAGGACCCCGGTACGGAGGATGCCCCGGCCGGAGAACCGGACGGGGCATCACATGCGGACCGAAGGTGATCGGGGGTGATCAGCCGGTGAAGGGCTTGACGTCCAGGATCTTGACCGAGGCCTTCTTGCCGTTCGGCAGCTCGTACTCGGCGTCCTCGCCGATCGCCTTGCCGAGCACGCCGGTGCCCAGAGGCGACTGCGGGGAATACGTCTCGAAGTCCCCGGAGGCGTACTCGCGCGACGCCAGGAGGAACTCCATGGTGTCGTCCTCGTCGCCGTCGAAGGCGATCTTCACGAGCGTGCCCGGCGCCACCACGCCGTCGGACGCGGGCGCGGTGCCGACCTTGGCGTTCTCCAGCAGCTGCGTGAGCTGACGGACCCGGAGCTCCTGCTTGCCCTGCTCCTCCTTGGCCGCGTGGTAACCGCCGTTCTCGCGCAGGTCGCCCTCCTCGCGGGCGGCTGCGATCTTCGCGGCGATCTCCGTGCGGGCGGGACCAGAGAGGTAGTCCAGCTCCGCCTTCAGCTGGTCGTACGCCGCCTGGGTCAGCCAGGTGACGCTCTCGCTCGTCTGGGTCACGGGTGCTCCTCGTCGGTACAGGGGACTACACGCCCGCCAGCGGCGGACGAAACCACGAGCCTAACAATTCGGGAAGAAAAGGGGGAGGACCCCAGAGGGCCATTGCCCCGCCGACGGCACTCCCATGCCTGGGGGCAGCGCCCGGAGGGACGCCTCCGGGGAGCGCCGCGGGCCGAGCGCTCCGACTCCGACCCCCGCCGGCGTATCCGCCGGAGTGTCCCGGCCGGGCGTCTCAGCCCGCGGCCCCGGCGGGCTGGCAGCCGATCAGCTCGATCATGGTGGCCCGTCCCGTGGTCTTCACCGAGACGACCTCGTCGACCCGCGACGCGTGCTGGGCGAAGGTGAAGTCGGCGCGGCCCACCTCGGCGTGCTGCTCGTCCTGCGAGACCATGGTGCACACTCCGGTGACCGAGGCGTCCTTGCGGACCTCCAGGTGCACCTTCACCTCGGTGTCCGAGATCACCTGGAACTTGATCACCTCGGCGCTCACGCTCCGGCCCGCGACGTAGTCCCAGCCGATCCAGCCGATCAGGCCCAGCAGCAGGGCCCCCGACACCGCTCCGATGATCTTGAGCTTCCGGTCGGTACGCTCGTCCGCCGACCGGCCGTACCGGCCCTCGGGCAGTCCCTCGCGCACCGCGCTCATGATCTTTGTCCTCTCGCTGGGGAGGGTGGGGCATCCCCGGAATTTTCCGTCCCCCAGTTCGGTCACTATAGAAGCCGAGTGTCGCGCCGAATCGCAGAGGATCCTGTTTTGACCGAGCAGCTTCGACTGATGGCCGTCCACGCCCACCCCGACGACGAGTCGAGCAAGGGCGCGGCAACGATGGCAAAGTACGTGTCCGAAGGCGTTCCCGTGATGGTCGTGACCTGCACGGGCGGCGAGCGGGGCTCCGTGCTGAACCCCAAGCTCCAGGGCGACGCGTACATCGAGGAGAACATCCACGAGGTCCGCGCCAAGGAGATGGAGGAGGCCCGCCAGATCCTCGGCGTCGAGCAGGAGTGGCTCGGCTACATCGACTCCGGACTCCCCGAAGGCGACCCGCTGCCCCCGCTCCCCGAAGGCTGCTTCGCCCTCGCGGACGTCGACGAGGCCGCCGGCGAGCTGGTGAAGAAGATCCGCGCGTTCAAGCCGCAGGTCGTCACCACGTACGACGAGAACGGCGGCTACCCGCACCCCGACCACATCATGACCCACAAGATCTCGATGGTCGCCTTCGACGGAGCGGCCGACACCGAGAAGTACCCCGAGGCCGAGTACGGCCCCGCCCACCAGCCGCAGAAGCTCTACTACAACCAGGGCTTCAACAAGCCGCGCACCATCGCCCTGCACGAGGCGATGCTCTCCCGCGGCCTGGAGTCCCCCTACGGCGAGTGGCTGGAGCGGTGGAAGGAGTTCGAGCGCAAGGAGCGGACCCTGACCACCCATGTCCCCTGCGCGGACTTCTTCGAGATCCGTGACAAGGCGCTCATCGCGCACGCCACGCAGATCGACCCGGACGGCGGCTGGTTCCGCGTGCCCATGGAGGTCCAGAAGGAGGTCTGGCCCACCGAGGAGTACGAGCTCGCGAAGTCGCTCGTCGACACCTCCCTCCCCGAGTCGGACCTCTTCGCGGGCATCCGGGAGAATGTGCAGCCATGAGCGCTACGCAGGCAGCACTGACCCAGCTCCTTCCCCTGGCGGGTGACACCTTCGACAAGAACAAGGTGACACCCGGCATCCTGGGCTTCATCGTGTTCGCGGCCCTCGCACTCGGCGTGTGGGCCCTGATGAAGTCCATGAACCGGCACATGGGCCGGGTGGACTTCGAAGAGGCCCCCGAAACGGGCCCCGCCGCCACCCCCGCCCCCACGGCCAAGCCGACGGCCTAACCGCCCGGACCCCGCCGCGCGCCGCCCCGCCCCCGACGACGGTGGGGCGGCGATCACGCGTGGGCACGGCCCCCTTGCCCGGCCGCGTCCCGCGCTCGTACGGGCCGGGGCCTGCGGTGGCCGGGCCGGGCCGTCGGACGCGCGCAGGGGTTCTCCCGCCGACGTCCCCGGCCCGTGTCGGTGACCGCCCGGCCCCCACCTCCGCGATGTCTCGGTGACCGCCCGGCCCGCACCTGGCCACACCGCCGTGACGGCGCGGTTCACACCCGCGGCACGCCCATGACCTCCCGCGATTGCAGGTCCGGCACCAGGCCCAGCCGCCACGCCTGCCAGCCCTCCGCCGGGTCCACGCCCCGGCCGAGGATCACGCCGTACGTCTCCAGGCACTCCTCCAACCGGCCGTCCCGCGCCGCATGCGGCGCCTCCGCCAGCCGTGCCAGCTCCGCCCGCGCCTCCTCCGGTACCCCCGGGCCCGCCAGCCCCACGTACGGCAGCAGCGTGCACCGCAGGAACCGCGCCCAGTCCTCCCCGCGCCGGTCCCCGTACGAGATGAACAGCCGGACCGCCTCCTCGCACAGCCTCAGCGCCTGCGACAGCCGCCCGTTGCCGGCGTCCACCACCGCCAGCTCCAGGCAGGTCCACGCCTCCCCGTGCGCCAGCCCGATCCGCTGGAAATCCGCCCGCGCGTCCACCAGCAGCTGCCGGGCGAAACCCGAGTTCTTCAGGTTCCCCGTCTGCGCCGCCCGCTGGTCCCGCGTCACCCGGCCCGAATGGTGCCGGGCGTGCGCCAGCCCGTACACGTCCCGCATCCGCGAGAACATCGTCCGCGCCCGTTCCAGCTCCCGCACCGCCCGGTCCCGCTCCCCGCTCACCTCCAGCGCCTGCCCCAGGTAGTACTGCGTCCACGCCTCCCCGCGGGCGTCCTCCGCCTCCCGGTGCCGCGCGAGCGCCTCCCGCAGCCGCTCCACCGCCGGCCCCGGATCCCCGGCCACCACGCGTGCCCGGCCCAGCTGCGTCAGCGCCCAGGCCTCACCACGGTCGTCCCGGGTCCGCCCGTACAACTGCAACGCCAGGTCCAGCTCCTTCTCCGCCCGCTCCACCTCACCGAACCGCAGGTGCACCTGCCCCAGCTGGAAGTGCGCCCACGCCTCACCGTGCACGCTCTCGCTCTCCCGGTGCAGCTCCAGCGACGTCTCCAGCAGCCGCGTCGCCTCCGCCAGGTGCGCCAGGTCCCGTTCCACCGCTGCCAGTGCGTGCAGCCCCCAGGCTCGGTCACCCGCCAGCTCCGCCGGCTCCTGCAGCACCAGTGCCTCCCGGATGCGTACCGCCGCCTCCGGCAGATTCCCCTGGTGGTGCAGCGTGATACCGAGCGAGACCAGCGCCATCGCCGCCCCCGCCTCCTGATGGGCCTCCATGTACTGGTCCACCACCGACGTCAGCGTGGTCCGCGCCTTGTCCAGCTCACCCAGCTGCCGCGCCGCGATACCCGTACGCCACTGCACCGACCGCACCAGCCGACCCTGCGGCCCCGCCTGATCCCGCCGGCCCGCCGCGACCGCCTGCGTCAGCTCGTCGATCTCACCCAGCCGGTACAGGTCCCCGCGCAGCAGACAGAAATCGCACAACGCCCCCAGCAGGTCCAGCACCGCCTGCTGGTCCACTCCCTCCGAATGCCGCAGCGCCGCCGTGATGAAGCTCGACTCGTCGTCCAGCCACCGCAGCGCCGCGTCCAGCGAGACGAAGCCGTGCCCCCCGAACTGGTTCGCCCGCGTCGACATCTTCCCGTCGACCATCCGGATCACCGAGTCCGCGAGCTGCGCGTAGTCACGGATCAGCCGCTCGTGCGCCGCCACGACCTCCGCCCGGTCCTCGTCCGCCGCCAGCCGGGCCGCAGCGTACGCGCGCACCGCGTCATGCATCCGGAACCGCTGCCCCCGCACCCGCTCGATCAGGCCCGCCTCCCACAGCTCCTCCAGCGTCCGCAACGCCGCCTGCTCCGGTACGTCGGCCAGCGCGGCCGCCGCCGCACCCCCCAGCGAGGCCCGCCCCGCCAGCGGCAACCGCCGCAGCAGCAGCCGGGCGGGCTCGGCCAACCGGGCATCGGCCGCCCGCAGCGCCGCCTCCACCGGATGCACCCCGGCGCCGCCCTCCCCGGCGGAAACCTCCACGCCCGCACCCACCAGCGGGGCCAGCATCCGCAGCGCGAGCGGCAATCCACCGCTCAGCCCCACCACCGACGCCACCGAAGTCGCGACACCCTCGGCGGCCGCCGCCTCCGGCGCCACCGCCCGCACCAACTCCGCCGCCGCGTCCCCGTCCAGCCGCTCCACCGGCAGCCGATGCACCCACGCCGCCAGATCCCCCGGCAACTCCAACGGCTCCCGCGCCGTCACCAGCACCAGACTCTCCGAACGCTCCGGCACCAGCATCCGCACCTGCGCCGCATCCACCGCGTCGTCGAGCAGCACCGTCACCGGCAACCCCCGCAGGTACTGGTGGTACAACTCGCCCAACCGCCGCACCTGCTGTTCCGCCGAGGCGCCCTCCCGGAACAGCAGCTGTTCACGCGGCGCGCCCAGCCGGTTCATCAGGTGCAGCAGAGCCTCCCGCGTCGACAGCGGAGCCTCGCCCGGCTCCCCGCCCGGCGCACCACCCCGCATGTCCACCAGGCACGCACCCCGGAACTGGTCCCGCAGCGCATGTGCCGCCCGCAGCGCCAGCGCCGTCCGGCCCACTCCCGGCTCCCCGTACAGCACCACCACCACCGGCCGGGTCTCCGTGCTCGCCCGTGCCGCCTGCACCCACTGCGCGATCCGGGTCAGCTCCGCCCGCCGCCCCGCGAACCGGTCGGCCACATCCGGCAACTGCCCGAACGAATGCTCCAGCGCACTGCGCCGCCTGGCCTCCGCACTGCGATCCACCCCGCGCAACGGCGGCCCGGCAGCCCGCGCCGACGACAACGTGACCGGCCGCGTCGCCCGCGGCGCACGCGCCGCCGCCGCCACCGCACGCTGCTGCTCCAGGAACGGACGTATCCCGCGCACCTCCAGCGCCGACAGCCACTGCAGCTTCAGCTGCTCCGCCCCGCCCGGCCGGCCCAGTTCCCCGGCCCGCCGGTTCGCCGCCGGCACGTGCAGTGCCGTCACCTTCGCCACCGTCGCCACCGCTCCGGCGATCCCCACGATGGCGCCCGTCGTGAGCGCCGTACCCGCAGCGACCCCCAGGGACAGGTCCGCCCCGACGGCCGCGGCGGCCGCGACCGCGGTCACCAGCGCCGCCGTCGAGGTGTTGCCCCGCCGGAACGCCTCGCCCAGCGACTGCTCCCCGGCCGCCGCCTCGTCCAACGCCCGTACGTACGCCTCGTACTCGGGAGCCGCGCTCGCGGCGAGCGCGTCCAGGGCCTCCCTGCCGCGCGCCAGCAGTGCCGCCCGGTCCACCACCGCCCCGCCCGCGGCATCCGCCGGGCCCGCCCCCCGCCGGACCGCCTCGTCCACGGCCCGCTCCAACAGCCGCTCGGCCTCACCACGATGGCTGTCCCGCATCGGCATCCCCCTCAGAGAGCTCCCGGCAACGTGCCCCAAGTGTCCTGCGGGACTCCCCCGCGCGCGAGGGAATCTGAGCTAGTTCAGAGGGAAGCGGACACTTCTTCGTGTAGGTGTGTCGAAATCCACCAACTCCCGTGTGCGCGACGCCGTATGGCGCCACGAGAGCTTCCCCTTCGCAGCGCCCTCGTGTGACGCCGTCTCCTTATCCGTGCGCCGACACACCCCAACGGCGACCGGGTTCCGCCGCACCCTCTCACCTGGGCTCCTTCCTGCGACGGTGTTCCGACCCGTGCGGCAGGACGGGCTCGTGCCGGATCGCCCTGCGACCGAGCGACGCTGATCTTCGACCACCCGACCGCCGCGGACGTGGCGAAACTGGTGCGCTCGCAGATGGAGGAATCCGACACCGGCGTGGTCGAGCAGGCAACGACCGGCGTGCGCGGCACGATCACCGACCTGGTGACGGCGGCGCACCGCCGCGGCGACCTGGCAGGGGCGATGCCCCTGCTGACCGCCGGCTCGGCCCTGATGAGCGCGTACTCTGTCGACGAGGCCGCCGCACAGCGCCCGGCCGCGCAGCTCCTGGCGCGCGGCGCTGCGGCACCGGTACTGGTCTGCATCCCCTCGTTCCTGGCAGGATCGGGCCCGCACCAGTTCGCCCGCCTGGCCCGCGAACTGGGCGGCGAGCGGCAGGTCAGCGCGTTGCGGCTGCCCGGTCTGCGCGCGGGCGACGACCTGCCGGCGACATGGGCTGCGGCGATCGAGAGCCTCGCGGTGTCCGTCGCGTCGGAACTTGAGCGAGGCCCGGTGGCGCTCGTGGGCTATTCGGCCGGCGGTGCGATCGCCCATGCGGTCGCCCGGCGGCTCGAGGACGACGGCTGCGAGCTCGCGGGCGTCGCGATGATCGACACCTATTCCCCGGAGGAGCACGAACTCAACCGCCTCGTGCTCACCGACGCGTTGGGGCAGATCCTGTCCCGGGACAACGCACTGACCCCCGTCGACGACCACGGCCTGGTCGCCATGGGCGGTCACGTACGGATATATCCGGAGCGGAAGGCCGAGCCGATCGCCGCGCCGACGCTGAATCTGCGGGCCACCGGGACGCTGAGCGGCTTCGGGGAAGCCGCCCCCGTCCCCGGCTGGCAACACAACGGACCGGCCGAGTACATCGAGGCAGATCACTTCTCGATCATCGAGGACCGGGCGGCGGAGACCGCCGCGCACCTGCGGCGCTGGCTCGATTCGCTCCGCGGCCACTGATATCGGGGGTGCCCTGGCCTCACGGTGCCGTCGACGTCCCTCGACGGCACCGGGAGGCCGGCGGGCTCACCGGGGACACGAGAGACCCACAGCCGCAACCCTCCGCACGTCACATCCTTCGACTCCTTCGACATGTAAATCAGGAGGCATGAAATCGCCCGTTCCGCAAATCTCTCCGAGGCATAAAAATTCGCTCTCGGCAAATCCGGTAGAGGCATACGGCGCGTTCGATCGCAATGACTTTCGGCGAGAAAGTCGGAGCTTGACAGTGTTGTGGGGCTTGCTTATATTCCAGTCGGTCAAGTTCCCGCCGTGCGATATCCGAAGGTGTTCATGGCCGCGCCTCCAGCGTTACCGAAGTCCCGGCAGCAGTTCATTCTTGCCATTCTCATGCTGTGTTCACTGCTGATTTGGATCGAAAATACCGTCCTGAGTACTGCGCTGGAGACCCTTGCGGACCCGGTCCGCGGGCTGGGGGCCGATCCCGGTCAGCTGCAATGGGCGACCGGTTCGTACACCCTGGCCTTCGCCACGCTGATGTTCACCGCAGGTGCCCTGGGCGACCGGTTCGGGCACCGGACCGTGTTCTCCAGCGGGTTGGCCGTCTTCGCCGTGTCCTCGCTCTGGGCGGCCTACGCAAGCGGTGCGGGCCAGCTGATCGCGGCCCGAGCCGCGATGGGGGTGGGCAGCGCACTGATCACGCCTGCCATGATGGCGATCCTGATGTGGACCTTCACCGGCCCCGCGCGGGCCGCCGCGATCGGTATCTTCTCGACGTCGGCCGGGGTCGGAATGGCGGCTGGCCCGGTGCTGGCGGGGTTCCTGCTCGATCATTTCTGGTGGGGCTCGGTCTTCCTGATCAATGTTCCGGTCGCGGTGGCGGCGTTCGTCGGGCTCGTCCTGCTGGTTCCGAACTTCCGCAGTCCCGTTCCGCGGCCGCTGGACCCCGCTGGAATGCTGCTGTCGATCAGCGGGCTCGTGGCGCTGGCCTACGGGCTGATCCGAGCGGGGCAGGTGGCGGAGTGGGGTCGCGCCGACGTGTGGGTGCCGATCTTCGCCGGCCTGGTCCTGCTCGCCGTTTTCGTGCTCGTCGAGCTGCGCCTCAAATCACCCAGCTTCGATCCGCGGCTGTTCGCGCAACGCGCGTTCGGCGGCGGCAATGTGGCGCTCGGACTGCTGCTCTTCGGTGTGGCCGCCATTACCTTCTACAACGCGTTCTACCTGCAGGGTGCGCTCGGGTTCTCGCCGATGAAGGCGGGTCTGGCCAACATCCCGACCGCTGTCGGCGCGCTCGCTGGGGCGCCCCTCGCCTCGCGCCTGGTCCGCAGCCTCCCGCTCCGCCCCGTTGCCGTGCCGGCGTTGACCGTGGCCGCGCTCACCATGGGCGCGTACGGGTTCCTCGGACTCCACACTCCGCTCATCTGGATCGAGCTCCTGCTGTTGGTACAGGGCCTGGCGATCGGCATGGTGATCGGACCCGTCACAGCCGCGCTGATCAGCGACCTGCCGCTGGAACAGGCCGGTGCAGGATCGGCCGTCACCAACACCGTGCGACAGACTGGCAGCGTGATCGGGATCGCCGTGGGCGGCACGATCATGTCGATCACGTACCGGCGTGCGATCGAACCCTCGCTGGAGGGCGCATCCGGCCCGGTGCAGGATCGGGCACGGGTCTCCGCCGAGCAGGCCCGCCACGTCGCCGCCGCCATCGACCAGCCCTCTCTCGCTCAGGCCGCCGACGACGCCTTCATCCACGCCATGCACGTCGGCGCGGGCTGGATCGCGGCCATCGCATTCCTCGGAGCGGCTGTGCTGCTGATCACCTTGCCCGCTGCCGGAAGGAAGAAGGCCCCGACACCGGAGCCCGACCACGAAGAGGCCCGCACCTCCCCGTCACGACCCACCGCGTCATGGGAGACCCCTGTTGTCGAAAACCAGTGATCCCGCAATCCGCGCGCTCGAATCGGAGCGCGACTACGTGTCCTCCTTGTACACACTGCTCACCGAGCGGCTTTCCGAGGCGCGGGCACAACGGGCGAGTGTGCTGAAGGGTCCGGCGGACAGCGCCCGCGAGGCATACGAGAGGGAACTCGCCGCCGAGCGCCTGGCCAAGGAGATCGGCCGGCTGGAGGGAGCCGAGAAGGGGCTGGTCTTCGGGCGCATCGACTGGACGGACGGTACGGCCCTGCGCATCGGGCGGATCGGGCTGCACACGGAGGAGGACGACCTGCCTCTGCTCGTGGACTGGCGCGCGAACGCGGCACGGCCCTTCTACGAGGCGACACCGGTCCACCCGATGGACCTGCGGCGGCGCCGACACCTGCGCCTGGAGGACCGCACCGTCGTCTCGGTGAGTGACGAACTGCTGGACGGGACCGCCCCGACCGACGAAGACGTCGTGGGGGACGGCCCGTTGACCGAGGCCCTGTCGGCACGGCGTACGGGCAGGATGCACGCGGCCGTCGCGACGCTGCAGGCCGAGCAGGACGAGATCGTCCGCTCCGCCCACCGCGGGGTGACCGTGGTGCAGGGCGGACCCGGCACCGGCAAGACGGTGGTGGCCCTGCACCGGGCGGCCTACGTCCTGTACGCGTTCCCGCGCGCCGCGGAGGAGGGCGTCCTGGTGGTCGGCCCGAACCCCCGGTTCATCGACTACATCTCCCAGGTCCTTCCCTCGCTCGGAGAGAACGACGTCGTTCTGGCCACCTGTCGGGAACTGGCCGGAGTGTCCACGGACACGGTGGGCCCGTTCGACACGGCGCGCCTCAAGGGAAGTTCCGACCTCGCCGACGCCCTGGGCGGCCTACTGCGCGTGCACCAAGCCCCTGCCGGCGGTTTCACCGTGCGGGTCGGACAGGAGCCGGTTCACCTCTCCGGCGAGGAAGTCGCCAGGGCACGCGACGCCGCCGTGGCAGCCGTGGTGGGGCACAACCCCGCGCGCCAGGTGTTCAAGGAGCTCTTGGTCGACGCAGTCACCGACACGATGCAACGAGACATGGGCGACCTCCTGGAGCAGATCGACGCCGATGCCGAAAGAATGACGGGCCTCAACCTCGACCGGTTCACGGGTGCCGCCCAGCGTCGCGTCGAGGGTGCGGCCGACCCGGGGCCGGCCCACGAGCTGGACCTGGACGCCATCCGAGCCGATCTGCTCGACGACGCCGGCGTCGACGGAGCCGTCGAGGCTCTGTGGCCGCGGCTGGTACCCGGTGACCTCGTGAAGGCGCTCCTGACGAACGCCGACGCTCTCGCCGAGCGCCTGCCCTGCCTGAGCGCGCAGGAGCGGTCCCTGCTGCTGCGCGGTCCGGACGACCCGTGGACCGATGCCGACGTGCCGTTGCTGGACGAAGCGGCGAGCCTGGTCGACGGTCCCCCCGAGCGGACGTACGGGCACGTCGTCGTCGACGAGGCGCAGGAACTGACCGCCATGCAGTGGCGGATGATCGTCCGCCGCTGCCCGTCGAGGGCGATGACGCTGGTGGGCGACTTCGCCCAGGCGGGCCCGGTCGCGACGGCACGGGACTGGAAGGAAGCACTGGGCCCCCACGTCGGACCGCGGTTCAAACTGCACAACCTGACTGTCAGTTACCGCACGACGCAGGAGATCCTGGAGAGCGTCCGGGACCTGCTGACGCGGATCGATCCGGACCAGAAGCCCACACGCTCACTGCGAAGCGGTGAAAGCCCCCGCACCGTGACCACGGAACCCGACGGGTTGGTCACCGCCGTCGTCGAGGAACTACGTGCCCAGAGCACCGCCCACCGGGGGGAGCTCCTGGGAGTGGTCTGCGCGGACACCAGGGTGGACGAGCTGACGGCCCGGGGCGTCGCCCGCCACGCACGCATCGTGCCGGCGTCCGAAGCACGCGGCCTGGAGTTCGACGGGGTCGTCGTCATGAACCCCGAGGAAATCATCACGAACCGCCCCGGTGGGGAAAGGGACCTGTACGTGGCCCTGACCCGGGCCACCAAGCGCCTCTGCACCGTCACCGTCCGGCCCGCCTGACGGCTCGGCGCCCGCGGCGCGGCCGCGGGCGCACCCGGCGGGGTCGGCCGCGCCGACGCGTTTCACTTCTCGGGCTCCGGCTGCATCGCGGCGCACACCCACAAGTACGGCTCGGGCAAGTTGCCCATCGAGCCGGCCGGCGGGCGGACTTACATGCTCGACCTTGACGAGCTGCCCCGGCCCGAGGCTGACGCGCTCTGACCGCACCACCTGGCTCATCGTCTGAGTAGTCGACCTTGATCGGTTCGCGCTTCGGTGTCGTATGGTGCGCAACAGCCCCTGGCCTCTGGCCCCAGGCGACACGCGGCTCCTTGTTCGGCGCGGACAGGCTTGAGCCGGTCGGCTCTTGGGAAACTTCGCATGCCGTTGCAGCACACCCTCATCTGTCACCGCAGGCTCTCCACGTGGGGCGACGTCTCAGCCAGGGCCGCTACGGGATCGTGAAACCGGACCGGAGTAGCGGCCGCTCGTGGTCTCACGGGCCAGGACGGCCGGTTTTCCGGAGAGCGACCGGGCCACGAGCCGCCCCACTCCGGGCAGTCCGGACAGTCGCATGGCCGCCCGCCTGGCGCGCAGGCGCGACGGCGACGCGGGGAGGAACCACTCGGCCGCCGCCCTACCCGCCTCCTGCTTGTCCAGGGTCACAGGGCGCCAGCGCTGCTCGTATGCGGCCAGCCCGGCCGCCACGGTCGAGGCCCGGCCGAGTTCTTCGGCCAGCACGTACGCTCCGGCGACCCCGAGCGAGGCCCCCTGGCCCGCGAGCAGGGACACGGCGTAGGCGGCGTCTCCGACCAGCACCGTGCGCCCCCTGCTCCAACGGTCCATCACGATCTGCGCCACCTGGTCGTAGTACACCTCGCTGGACGGAGGGCACTTGCGCAAGGCGCGCGGGACGACCCAGCCGAGCCCGTCGTAGGCCTGGCGTACGGCTTCCCGGGTGTCGCGTGGAACGTCTCCGCTCTCGGACCGGTGCACGCCGAAGGCGGCGACCCGCCCGTCGCGCAGGCCGTAGAGCCCCATCTGGCGATCGACCGTGTCGGTCAGGCAGAGCCGGCCCCGCACCTGCTCGAAGACGTCCGGGTCGTCGAAGACGTAGGCGGCCGTGTGGAACCCCCGGTACTTCAGGAAGGACGCCTCGCCGCCGAAGACCAGCCCGCGCACGGTGGAGTGGACGCCGTCGGCGCCGACCAGCAGGTCGGCCCGTTCGACGCTGCCGTCGACCAGGGTCACGCGCACCTCGTCGGGCGCCTCCTCGATGCTCGCGGGGCCGGTGCCGAAGCGCAGGTCCACGCCTGGAGGGAGCGTCTCGCGCAGCGCCAGCTCCAGGTCGGGTCGCATGATGCTCATCAGCCGCCCGCCGAGCGCGCGCGAGAACTGGGTGTAGTCCAGGCCCGCGCGGCGACGCCCGTGCTCGTCGACGAAGCTCGCCTCGTCGATGCGGTAGGCCAGCTCCGTCAGCCGCGGAAGGAGCCCCATGGCCTCCATCGCGTCGTACCCCGGGCCGAAGAAGTCGACCATGTACCCCTGGGTCCGGGGGCCGGGGGCCTTCTCCAGCACCACGACGTTCCAGCCCAGCGCGTCCAGTCGACGTGCCAGGGCGAGCCCTGTGATCCCCGCCCCGCAGATCACTGCTTTCATGCCGTATCACCTGTTCCCTCGGCGGTCAGTCCTCCGCCGTAGACGGCCAGTACTTCCGGCGCCCAGCGTTCGAGGCCCGCGGCGGACAGTGGGTCGGTCCCCAGGACCTCGGTCAGCCGCGGTCGCAGGAGGAGCAGCGCGAGGTCGTTGACGAGCAGGAACGCGGCCCGCACCTGCGGATCGCGGCCGCGTGCGGCCTGACCGGCCCGCTCCATCTCCTCCAGGGTCCGCAGGCTGAGCTCGAAGAGCCGGCGGAAAAGGGTCCGGCCGGCTTCGGAGCCCGACATCAGCAGCCGCCCCAGGTAGGCGGGGACCGGCGAATCCTCGGGCAGATGACGCAGTACGGCGGCCCCGAGGGAATGCGCCTGCCCCCCGGCCTGCTCGGCGCCCTCGGGACCGTGCGTCGAGACCTCGCCAAGTACCGCCTCGAAGACGGCGACCACATGCCGGTCGACGTCCTGCCGCAGCCCGTCCTTCGAACCGAAGTGGTGCAGTACGAGCCCCGGTGACACGCCGGCGGCCTGCGCGATCTGCCGTACGGACACCGCATCGGGCCCGGACTCCGCGAAGAGTCGGAGAGCCTCGTCGCGCATGACGGCGCGGCTCGTCCGGTCGTTGCCGTCTCTCATGGTTGAACGCATGTTCAGCATTCTAAACAATCGTTCAGTCCGCGGGCAAGGGGGTGCCGGGGCGGGGTCTGTTCCGTAGCCGGTGGTGGCGGGGGTGTGATCCGCCCGGGATCCGGTGGCGGAGGAGTGGAGCCGTTGCGGTGCGGCAGAGTGAGGGCGGCGCCGACCGTGGAGCGGTCCTTACGCGTCCCCGAGATCGACCGTGAGGGAGAAAGGTGCGGTGGCCTTCACTGCGCCGGTGAACATCTCGCCCTCCCTGTAAGCCCTGGTGGCAGGGTCGAGGACGTACGTATAGACGAGCGGGACACCGGTGGCGGCCTGCTCGACCCTCCAGTAGAAGGGGATGCCGGCCTTGGCGTACTGGTCGACCTTCACGATCCGGTCGGTGGTCTCCGAGCCGGGCGACACGACCTCGACGACCAGGAGCACGTGCTCGGGCCGGGTGGGCGTGAGGTCGATGGTCTCCGCCCGGTACACGGTGACGTCTGGACGGCGGTTGGTGAGCGGGACGTCCTGCAGGCGGACGTCGAAGTCCGTGTCGGCGTTCCAGTCCGGGCCTGCGGCGGCGTCCAGGGCATTGGCCAGGAGTCGAGCCAGCCGTTTGTGGCGCTTGGAGGCGCTCGGGCTCACGACGACCATCCCGTCCACGATCTCGATGCCGGCGCACTGCTCCTCGGACCAGGAGTCGTACTGTTCCACGCTGATCTGTGTGTGCATCCACGCGGGCGCCACCATCTCGGCGGTCATGAAGTGCCTCCTTCGAGGATGCGGTGCTGCTCGCCTCAGCGTACTGCCCGCTTCCGGTCGGGCACCGGCTTTGGGTCGGGGCAGAACCTTCAGCGTCCGCAGGGCGACCAAGGTGCAAAAGGGGCGATCCGCATTAACCGTGTGATGGCGCATGAGTGTAAATCGGCCAAGTAGGGCGGGGGCTTGCGGGCCGAACCGGCAGCGCCGTGTCGGCGTGAGACGCTGGGCCGTATGAACCGGTTGGCTGGTATGACCTCGCCTTATCTGCTTCAGCACGCTGACAATCCGGTCGACTGGTGGCCGTGGGGACCCGAGGCGTTCGAGGAAGCGAAACGGCGCGATGTACCCGTTCTGTTGTCGGTCGGATACCCTGCGTGTCATTGGTGCCAATGAACTTACACAACCAGGTAGTCCTGACCTGGGACGTTTCCAGAGGGTAGTCACGTGGGAGCGTACGGTGAGCCGCTAGGTGGAGACATTGGCGCCTGGGGCGAAGGCCAGCTGGCAGCTTCTCCCGAGTGGACGTCCGAGCGAGTAGTCGTTGCCGCTGTTGCTTGGCTAGAGGGCGTAAGCGCACGACGATGGCCCGCACTCGAGACCGAGGGTGGGATCAGCCAGCCGTGATCAGGCCATGGGCTGAAACGGAGCCGACCACAGCGCGGCGGCAACCGGGGTCCAGCCGCAATCGGTCCGGGCATCGCCGAGAGCGGCTGCCGCCACCACATTCTCGTTCTTCACCACGCCTCAACCTGAGGTTGGAAAGCCTCAGAGGCTGCTCAGCACCTCGCTCAGGTCGTGGGTGAACGACTGCCATGATGCGAGCTGCTTGACGGGACCCTCGCGATCTAGCATCTGGAGGAGTCGCGCGCGGTTCTCTGAGAAGCGCGCCTGGACTTTCTTGAGGCCGCGGCCCTTCTCCTCGCTGGCCGTGGCGATGGCTTGCTTGAGCAGTGCTTTCGGGTCCGCCACGGACTCCGCCCGGTTCGGTTTCGGAAGGTCGAGTGAAACTCTGCCGTTGGGGTTCCCCGCCACCTCCCGGATCGCCCTAGGGTCGAGGATCAGCCAGGCCTCCAGCATGCGCACGGGGATCACGGGCACGTGGGCCAAACTGGGGTTCACCGAGGCCACCGCGGCGGCGATCTCATCGCGACGTGTCTGCGGAGGATTGCCGTCGGAGTCGCGGTGGACCACTACCAGGTCGTACTCGTCTGCGTCGTGGCTGAGCTGCCGCGCGGCTCGCAGTTTGTCTCCGACCGAGTGCCCAGGCTTGTTCGGCAGGCGGTGCAGGTCCGGCACGGTTACGTGGATCTCCCGGCCAGTCTCCACCGCGATCCCCTCGATGTGAAAGCGCAGGCCGGTGTCGCTGGATCCCTCGCAGAGGTAGAGGGCGCGAAGGGTCACGAGGCGCTCTCCTCAAGAGTCAGCCGGGCCTGTGGAGGAGAAGTGAGGTACGCAAGGATGTCGGCCACTGTGCCGTAGCCCTTCTCCACACCGCCTGCACGCCAAGTGCCGGCCAGCGGCCGGAGCCGCAAGGCGCGCGCGGTCTTGCTTCCCTCCCTGGGAACGGTGGCCGTGTCGGCGATGAGCAGGTCCGCAGGATCGACGAGTTGCACGACCCCTGGTGAGTGCGTGTTGATCAGGACCTGCCGGAAGGGGTTGTCCTCGTCCACTGGCTCGGAGGGGTCCACCGCCAGATCCCGGACGAGGTTCACCATGGCGAGGAGGTTGGCCGGGTGAATGCCGTTCTCCGGCTCCTCCATGCAGAGCAGGCCCTGCGCGCTGGGGTCCTCCAACAGCACGCAGAGGGCCAGGAAGCGCAGGGTCCCCTCAGACAGGCTACGAGCTGGCAGTTCCATGCCGTCGATCTCGTGGAGCTTGATCGTGAGCAGCTCACGTGTGTCATCGGCCTCGACGTGCAGCGTGCGTACGTGCAGGCCCGACAGGTCCGACAGGCGTCCCGCGACCCGCGAGTAGACCCGCGCGGGATCGTCCGGGGACTTCTCCCGAGCGATCCGGTCCAGGCTCCGTGGCAGGTGCAGGCCATCGGGCTGCATTGTGCTGGGGTCCTGATAGCGGTCCGAGGTGCGCAGGGCCGAAGGCTCAAGGGCCAGCCGTCGCCAGGATTGCATCTCCCGTCTGGCCGCCAGAATGGTGGGGTCGTCGTTCCGGTTGATCGTGGAGAGCATGGTCCCAGGTGCCCGGCTCGCAGGCGCGGGACGGGGCTGGCCCCTGCGGCCGTCGGCGTGGATCTGGACGACGGCATCGCCTGTGTCGAGAGACGTGGAGATGTAGGGGGCAGTAGACGGGCGGCCGCGAACCACGGTGTTCCGAAAGCCCTTGGCACTGTGCGGAAACCGCAGTTGCGACGCGGCATCACGGGGCCTGATCTTGCTGAGATCCTCGTACAGCAGCGTCAGTCTGCCGCCGCGCTCCCCGCCTTGCGGTGGTTGGTAGCCGAGCCTGAGCTCGTAGCGCAGAAACGTGGACGTCGGCTCGGCGAGTCGGCCGAAGTCGTCCTCTACTTCCCCGGGGATGATCATCTCCGCGGCGAACGTCATCAGATGCTCGCCCTCCGCGTAGCCGTTCCAGAACAGGTCGCGCGCGTCACCATGCAGCGAACCATGGGTCCCGCGCACAGCCTGGGCAGCCTCGATCATGGAACGGTCGGCGAGCAGGCTCAGAAACTGGATCGCGTCGAAGACGTTCGACTTTCCCGTGCCGTTCTCCCCCGCGATACAGGTGAAGGGACCGAACTCGACCCTGAGATCCAACAGATTCTTGAAGCCATCGACTTCGAGTCGCGTCAGCATGTATCCCCTCGATGGTCTACCCCGGCCTGACCCAGGTACCCGCGGTTGCCGACTGGGTCGTGTGCCGGTGCGCACAGAATGATAGGGGTCGGGGATGTGGCTGGTGGTGCCTATCCGGACGGTCACCGGCGACGGACGCGGCCAGCCAGCCGGGGAGCTGGCAGGATGTATCCGACAGGACAGTGGATCGTGGACGTCGACGACGTACGGAGGAGAGGTCGCCGCTGTGTCTCCGACTGGCGGAGCCGAGACGGGGACGTCCTCGCTGGACCGTGCCGCACTCGTCTCAGACGTGCGGAAACAGGTTCTGGCACTGCGGACGGACCTCCGCGAGCGCAGCGACAATGTCGACCGTTACCGCAGCCGCCTGCGGAACGCATACGAGCAGGCGAGGGCGGCTCGGCGCACGGCCGACACGTATGGTGCCTGGCGGGACGAGCACATCACGCAGGCGGCGGTGGCGTGGGTGCTCGGCACAGTGTTCGTGCGCTTCTGCGAGGACAACGGACTCATCGGCTGGCCGTTCATCGCGGGGCCGGGACGGAGGCTGGCACAGGCGGAGGAACTGCAGGACGCCTATCGTGCGGAGCACCCCGGGAACGGCGACCGGGAATGGCTGCTGGAGTCGTTCACACACCTGGCCCGGTCCCACCGAGCGATGGCCCGCGTCTTCGACAGACGGCACAGCCCACTGTGGCAGTTGTCGCCCTCTCCGCAGGCCGCGGCCGAGCTGGTCTCGTTCTGGCGCCGGCGCAACAGGGACGGCTCGATCCGATTCGACTTCACCGACCCGGAACTCGACACCCGGTTCCTCGGAGATCTCTATCAGGACATCAGTGACACGGCGTCCAGGTCCTACGCCCTGGTCCGGACACCTGAATACATCGAGGCTTTCATCCTGGACCTCACCATGGATCCGGCTGTCGCGGAGTTCGGCCCTCGAGGCTTCCGCGGTATCGACCCAGCCTGTGGGTCGGGAACCTTTCTGCTCGGGCTCTTCGAACGCCTTCTCGGTGCCTGGCGCGCGCTAGAGCCTGGAACCGCGGATCGCGAGCTGGTTTGTCGGGCCCTGGAATCAGTCCACGGCTGTGACCTGAATCCGTTCGCCGTGAGCATCACGCGGTTCAGGCTGCTGATGGCCGCCACACGGGCGAGTGGTGAGCGCGTGCTGGGGAAGGTTCCCCAGCACATGATCAATGTGGCTGTCGGCGATGCTCTGTTGGGAGGGCGAGGCGCCCCGGGGCAGCCGCCAGCGAAGCTTCCAGGGGACTGGGAGGACGCGGGCGTTGGGAGTGTTGAGGATGTTGAGGAGTTCTCCGAGCGATGCGACCTCCTGGGGGCCGATTCCTACCACGTCGTGCTGGGTGAGCCCCCCTTCACGGTCGTGCGTGACAAGTTCAAGAGGGCTGCGTACAGGGAGGCGTATGCCACGGCCGTCGGCGCGTTCCCGCTCTCGGTTCCCTTCGTGGAGCGCATGTTCCAGCTTGCGGTGAGGGGAACCGGCGGAGAACGCGGTGGCTACGTCGGGCAATGGATGCCCAGCTCGTTCACGAGTCGTGCTTTCGGCGAGAAGCTGATCGAGGAGTTCCTTCCGCGAGTCGGGTTGACGCACGTGATCGACACGTCTGGAGTCTTCGTACCGAGCCATCGGACCTCGACCCTGATCCTGATCGGGCGGAATGATCCGAGCCGACGTGACGCCCCGGTGAGGTCGGTGCTTGGCGTGCGCGGGGAGCCGGCGATGCCGCAGGATCCGGCCGAGGGAATTGTGTGGCAGGCGATCGTCGACCAGATCGACCGGCCCGGCACCACCTCGGAGTGGGTGAGCGTCCAGGACGAACCGCGGCAGCGTTACTCGCGCTTCCCGTGGACGATGACGGGAGGCGGTGGAGCGGACCTCATGGATGTGCTCTCGGAGGCCCCGCGACGGTTGTCGGACTTCCTCTCTGGTCCGCCCCGAGTCGTCGCCGACCCGGGGCAGCGAGATGTCTTCACCCTCGGGCGGTCGTGGTTCGCCCGGCACCCGGACTCGGCCAGTGCGGGCCGCGACATGGTCACGGGCGAGACAGTGCGGGACTGGCGCGTGAGAGCGTCGACCGAGGTACTTGCTCCCTACGACGAGCACGGCTCTCCGCTCGCGCTGGACCTCGACACCGCATGGGGACGTCATCTTTGGGCGATGCGCCAGGTTCTGCGGACAGCGCCGGGTGCAAGGGATGCATCCCGGTCCCGCCCTTGGTGGACTTGGAGGGTCTGGTCGCTGGGCGACGATCGCGAGCCAGCGATCACGTTCGCGTATGCGGCGACGCACAACCACTTCGCGCTGGAGCCCGGTCGGAAGGCGTTCAACCGGACCGCCCCTGTGCTCCGGCTCCCCTCAGCCACAGACGAGAACGACCTCTTCGCAATTCTGGGGGTTCTCAACTCGTCGGCAATCTGTTTCTGGCTGAAGCAGGCCAACGCCCCCACAGGGGCCAACGGGCTCGATTCCCCCCTGCCTGGTCAGGAATGGGCCCGGCCCTACCTCTTCACGGCGGCTTCCATCTCGCGCCTTCCCTTGCCGGGTGGCACTCCACCGGACCACGCGCGGGAGCTGTATGACCTGGGGCTAGTTCTCGACGCCCACGAGCCGGGCGACGTGTGCGCGGGTGAACACCCGCCCAGCCGAAGCACACTGAACGCGGCGAGAGTTGTCCAGGAGAGGGCACGTCACCGGATGGCCGCGCTTCAGGAGGAACTGGACTGGGACGTCTACGCCGCCTACGGGCTGCTTTCCGCTGATGAGCGGACTCGTCTGGCCACCGTCCCCAGCACCGACTTGCCGCCGCTCCGGCCGGGCGAGCGTGCCTTCGAAATCGTGCTGGCACGCAAGGTCGCCCACGGTACTGCCTCGTCGTCCTGGTTCCAGAGGTTGTCCTGGTTCGAAGAGCAGGGAGTCACGCCGGTCACCGACGTCCCGAACCACTGGCCGGCCGCCTACCGGGACGTTGTGCAGGCCAGGGTCGATGCCATCGAGTCGGGGCATACGATCGCCCTCCTGGAACGTCCGGAGTACAAGCGGCGCTGGCTGTCGGACCCATGGGCGAAGCGTGAGGAACGAGCGCTGCGTTCCTGGTTGCTCGATCGCTGTGAGGACGAACGCCTGTGGTTCGAGCTCCGGGATGGGGCCAAGCACGCTCGCCCCCGGACGATCGATCAGCTCGCACGGGACCTCGGAGACGACGCCGACGTGACTGCCGTGGCCACGCTCTATGCGGCCGACCACCTCGGGAGGCGGCAAGCAACGCTTGGTGAAGTGCTGGCGTCGGTGCTGGCCGAAGAGCATGTGCCGTACGCGTCAGCGAAGCGATACAAAGAGTCGGGTCTGCGTAAGCGTGCCCAGTG
The DNA here is from genome assembly GCF_042742535.1 of Streptomyces sp. NPDC058880. Lineage (NCBI taxonomy): Bacteria > Bacillati > Actinomycetota > Actinomycetes > Kitasatosporales > Streptomycetaceae > Streptomyces > Streptomyces sp. NPDC058880. Next base: position 12,092 of record NZ_JBHYMC010000043.1, on the reverse strand, counting down.
GGAGCAGGTCTGGGAGCTTCAGCGTCGAGAGGACGAAACAGGCGAAGCACTGGGGATTCCCGTTCCACCCAAGTTCGTGAGCGCCGATTTCCAGCACGCGTCCTATTGGTCGATCCGAGGCAGCCTCGACATCCCCCGGGAACGCTTCATTTCCTATCCCGACGCTGTTGTCGCTGGCCAGGGCCTGCTGCTTGGCTGGTCCGGCTGGAACGAGGCAGACCGCGTGCGCGTCCTGCTGGAGTTGGCCCGCGCGCACCACCAGCAGCCTCATCCGAGCGCATACCGGATCACCCCCCTTCTGATCGGCATCCAGGAACTGATTTCCTGGATCCACCAGTGGGAGGCTCACCCCGGATCCGGGATGAGGCCCGGCCAAGCAGACGAATTCCAATACGAGTTCGAGCAACTGCGCAGTGCGTACCAGCTCACCACGCACGACTTGACCTCTTGGCGGGCGCGGAACAATGTCCCCTGAGCGGGGTGGACGTCGCTAGAAGGGGGAGAGTCACGCCGCGCTTGCCCTCCGGCAGGCTTGGCCCTGTCGAGGCATGGGGTGCTACCGCTCCGTATGGCGCAGGAACTGCAAGCCCAGTACGGCCAGGGCGAGCGTCTGTCCGAGAGACGCGAGCAGGAACAGGGGCTGAACGACGGGAGAGCACCAGAACGCGGTCGTGCAGACCATGGGAAGGACCAGGTACGTGAACAGGTCCACTGCGCTCTGAAGCCGCTTGCGCACGGTGTGGCCCGCGACGTCGCGGTGGTAGACCTCCCAGCCGAACACCGTGCCGTCGGCGGAGGTGAGCTCCCCCAGGCGGGGTCCCAGCCGGTCGCGGACATAGTCGCCGATCGCCGAGATTTTCTCGTCGTTGGCCAGGTAGGTCCAGCCCAGGATCAGACAGATCGCCGGAACGAAGAGCAGCAGCCGGGGCTGTCCGCTCTGGGCGGTGATCGCCACGACCGCGGTGGCTGCGGCGAGCGTGAAGTAGAGGAGGTTGTCGCGAAACCCTATGCGGGTCTTCTGTTCCTCCTTGAGACGGTCGTACTCGGCAAGCAGGACCTTGCTCTCGGTGACGTCGTCCATGCAGGTCACAGGTGCTCCTCTGCTTGAGTTCAGTCAGCCGGCGATCTAGAAGGGCGCCAGGCTGTCGGGGCCGTGCCGTTCGATCCAGCGCTTCCCGTCCGCCGCTATCCCCTCCAGGAGGCGGAAGGTGTGGGTGGAGCCGGCCGCGCTGAGGCTGATCTCGGAGATTTCCTGGGGATTCTCGGTCGGCGCCAGCTGACGGGCTTCGGCGTCCTTGACGCGGATCTTCCTGGCTGGTCCGTTGGCGAGGAGAAGCTCCAGGTCGTAGCCGACGTCGGCGTTCTCCGTCACCTGCACGGAGGTCAGGGCGTCGAACCCGTAGTTGTTCCGCTGCTCGTTCTTGCGCGTCGCGTCGGAGAAGTCGAACTCGGAGCTGATCTCGCGGATGCCGTCCTGGGTGAACAGGAACAGACGGAAGACGTAGTGCGAGTACCGCCACGGGCCGGCGCGGACCCGGCCCCGCTTGTAGGAGGGAGCCGGGGCCACCAGGATGGTGTGAGTGATCAGGTCGCGCCAGGTGAGCCGGTGGTGTTGGAGCGCCTCATCGACGAACGACGTCTTGTCGCAGGCAAGCCAAGTCTCCATCTCCTGTTCGCTGGGCCGCTTGTCGTCCAGGAAGGACTGCCAGCGCTGGTAGGCGCTCTGCCGTGCGGCCAGTTGTTCCAGGTACTCCTGATTCTCCCGGTCCAGTCGGTGCTCCTCACGTCGGACCTCCAGCCAACGGGAAGCGGCTGCGTGCCCGGACCAGGCCGCACCGAGCACGGCCAGGAACGCCCACAGAACCTGCTGCTGGGTGGCATCGGTGACCGCCGTGGCGAACGCGGCCAGAGCCGCCGTGCCGAGAACGGCGAGGGCTGCCACGGTCAGGGCCTTCGTCCTGCGCGGAGTTCGGTCCTGGTGGTGCTGATCGAACAGGGTGCCGCTGTTGTAGCGATTCCGGGCATCCTCGGCGAGGTACCGGATCAGCCATTCGACCCGCTCCACACCGATCCGGCTCTCGCGGTAGAGATCCGCGATCTCGGCGGCGAGGCCGCTGCGGATCTGATCCGTGTGGGCGAGCCAGGCGTCCGAGGTGAACCCGTGGGGCCTGCGCCTGCTGAAGTAGTGATCGAACGAATGGCGGACGCGCTTGGTGAACCTACCCTCGGCGGAGTCCGGGCCGGAGTCGGACCCGGAGTCCGGGCCGGGTGCGGAGTCGGAGGCAGGATCGCGTGGGTGGGGGACGCGCGCCCCGGCCGCGAGGCCCGGCCCGGGGCACCGGCCCCACCACCGGACGCCGAAGCGGGCCGCGGTCAGGCCCGCGCCGAGTGCCACCGGTAACTCGACGATCGCCTGGGCCGGATCCGTGATCAGCGCCAGGGCCCAGAGGAGCGCACTGCTCACAACGAACAGGATCGCGCGGAGGGGGAGGGCCGCCTTGGCGGCGGCAGCGGTGCTCGGGCGGGGCGGAACGGCCCGTGCCCCGATGGGGGTGGGTGCGAAGTAGGTCCAGACACGCTGGCCCCGGTCGTTGGCGAAGCGTTCTGCCTTGGCCCGTTCAAGGGTTTCCGCCCACAGGTAGTCCTTCAGGCCTCCGGTGAGCATGAGGTCGAGGTGGCGGAGGATCGCGTCGTGCTGGCTGTGCGGCAGGTCCTGCAACTGCTTCAGCACGGGTCCGGTCTCGCTGCCAGCCGTGCTGAGCGCCGCCAACAGGTCGAAGGTCACGCGTAGGGCTTCCGTCCACTCGTCCTCGGCGTAGTCCCGCACGCGCCCGGCGGTGTAGCGCAGCCGCTGAACCTCTTCGTCGCTCAGGTCGTGGTGGGTACGTGCGCTGAGCATGGCCAGCACCCAATGGAAGCGCACCTCCGTGCCGTCGTGGCCGTGGGCGATCGCATCAGTGATCATTTCCCGGGCGCGACTGGGAACGCCGTCCTCCAGGAGTCGCGCGCCGACCCGGTACTTCTCCTGCGGCGAGGCGTCCGGGTGGACGATGTAGACGTGGGAGTCGTGGACGGTCTCGGCCTGAATCCCGACGGTGGAGTATGCGGCCGAGTTGTACGAATCCGGGCTGTACGCGGCACTGTCGTCGCGGCTCATGCCAGGCCACCGGCCGCAGCGACCAGGGGTGCCAACGCGGCTACCAGCGCGGGGCATTCCGCGACCAGTCCACGCAGCCTCTTGAGCGCAAGGACGGTCTGCTTCGACGCCCTAGGGGCACGCTCTCCGGCCGACCGGAGGGAGGATTCCAGATCGGTCAGGGCCGCCTGGTAACTGTCCTCGTCGAGCATGCCCTCGGCGCGGTGCGACCTCAGCTGGTCGCGGAACCCGTTCAGCTCCGTGACCAGGTCCGTCGGACCGGATGCCTTCGGGGCCGTGCCCATGTGGACACTGCTGCCCGTGACCGAGCTGGCCATGATGCCGACGGTGCTGTTGTGAGCGGTGTTGATGACCCCCCGGTCTGATCGCTCGACCGAACAATCCCTGTCGTCCTGGGCCATTGCGGACTGTATGGCGGACTCCCCCTGCTCGTTCACCAGTTCCACTGCCAGGCGGACGGCGAAAGCCGCCGCGTTCGCCGCGGCCCGAGGCTGCCAGTTGCGGTCGTCCGAACTGTTCTTCGTGCCGTCCGCTCGGTCGCTTATTCCCCGGACGATGGCCACGGGAGCTCCGCTGAGATGGCCGGCCTGGGCCACACCGGCGGCCTCCATCTCGATGGCGAGCGCATCGTTGTAGTGCTGCCGGATCCACTTCGCCTCGGCCGAGATCCTCGAGTTATGGACGATCTCGCCGGCGGCGACAGCCCCGAAACGCACCTGCGGTCGGTCCTCGTGACCAGGCGGGGGATCCGCCCACTCGTCCAGACGGGCCAGGTGCGAGGCGAGCTGGCTGATGCCGTGCGGCGCTTCCCACACCCGAGGGCGGGCTTTGAGCCCATCGTCCTCGCTGGTGCCGCCGTGGTAGGCGTACACATGCGACGCCACCACCACGTCACCCAGCCTCGTGGCATCCCACAGGGCGCCGGCGACTCCGACGAACAGCACGGCCACGGGCGAGAACTCCTGGATCGCGCGTTCCGCGATCACCGCGGAGGACTGGTTTCCCTTGCTCGTCAGTCCGAGTGCGACACGGCACGACGTGCCCTTCACGACGCCCACTTCGAACCGGGTACCACTCTTGTGGAGATGTAATCGAAGATCCACCAGCCTCTCGCGCACGGACTGATACTCAAGATTGAGGGCGGTGAGAATCACCACCAGGCCTTTCGACATCTACTCCTCTTCCCCTGGCGTGTGGGGTCGGATCAGCGGTGGGAACAGCACGGTGTTCGGCCCGGCCCGGTACAGCCGCGCGGGCCGCCCCCCTGTGGCCTTGCGGTCCGCGCCGGTGGGAACGATGAATCCCTTCGCGGCCTGGACCTTCCGATAGAAGTTGCGGGTGTCGAGCGGAGTACCCCAGACGGCCTCGTACACCTGCTGGAGCTCCGCGATGGTGAAGCTCTCCCCGCAGAAAGCGGTAGCCAGCGCTGAGAACTCGATCTTGGCGCGCGCGCGTTCGATCCCGTCTTCGGCGATGCGACGGTGGTCGAACGCGAGAGCGGTCTCGCCGGACAGGACGGCGTCCGCGGGAATCCACGCGGCCTCGGTGGCATCCGTCCCCGCGACGGGATCAGGCAGCCCCGGTGCGATCGCCAGGTGAGCTACGGAGACGACTCGTCCCCGCGGGTCGCGGCCCGGACTTCCGTACACGGCCAGTTGCTCAAGGTGCACCCAGCCGGAGGTCAGTGCCGTTTCCTCGCTCAGCTCGCGGTGGGCGGCGTCGAGGATCTCCTCGTCATCGTGGTTCAGAAATCCTCCCGGCAGCGCGAGGGCGCCCTGGAAGGGTTCTTCGCCCCGTTCCACCAAGAGCACGTGCAGACGGCTCTCCCGCAGCGTCAGGATCACGAGATCGACTGTCAGTAGGACGGGAGGTGGTGACCATGCTTCATCTGGCATGTTTTGCAAGGTACTTCAGATACTGTCACTTACACAAGAAGTCGGGCGGCGCGATCGACGCACCACTCGTCCCCAAGAGTCCTGGCGTGACGGAATGGCCCGCGGTCCAGCCGGCGGTTCCGGGGCAGTGGGACCCCGACCCGGCCGAGCGTGGCGGGCTCGGGCGGGTTTCGGTGCTCGCGGCATACCCTGTGGGAGGCTGACCCGCATGAACCGGTTGGCTGGTGCGACCTCGCCTTATCTGCTTCAGCACGCTGACAACCCGGTCGACTGGTGGCCGTGGGGACCCAAGGCGTTCGAGGAAGCGAAACGGCACGATGTTCTGGTTCTGCTGCCAGTTGGATACTCTGCGTGTCACTAGCGGCAGGGCGTGTGAGTGGCCAGGCAGTCATGGCCTGGGGTGTGTCAGGGGCGGGAGTCGCGTGGATACGTACGATGAGGACCTGAACGCAAGTATCGACGCCTGGGTGGAGGCCGAACTGGCCGCTTCGCCCGAGTGGGGGCCCGAGAAGATCGCCAGTATCCGCCAGTACTTGGAGGGCAGCGCACCCGCTGTCGCCGCTGAGGAGTAGGGGGCGCGGAGCCGCAGTCTGCGGCCCACGCCACAGTCAGGATTACGTGGCGGAGTGGCAGGGGGTGGGCCGCCACGGGGCTGCGACAGGTCTCCCGATCCGGCAGCAGCCCCGTGGGGTCAGAGTGGCGGTGACGGGAGCGGCCACACCCGCCGCCCGTGGCCGAGTGTGAGGACTACAGGGCGGGTGCGCCGAGGGTGATCAGCTACGGCGCGGCCGGGGTAGACCCAGGCGCCGGAGCGGCCGACCGTATCTGGGGGCACTGCGGCTTCATCGGTACTGGCATGTGCATCCCGCCCAAACTCGGGACCTGGGCCCTCTTGCTGACCAATAAGCTCTACTGCACCCGCGACTGCGAGTCGCTGACCAGCATCCGCAACGGCTTCTGCGCACTCGTCTTCAACTGGGCACGCATGCAGAGGGAATGGGTGCGGACTTGGGCGAGCCACGCGTGTTGATCTGCGGAAGTCACGGCTGGCCGTAGAGGCCGTCCCGACCGCCTGGTGGCCACCGGCGGCGTCTCGGCGGTCTCATCCGGCTGGCCCGCTGCTGGTCCGGTTCACAACGTAGCCCCGACCTCAGCAGCACGAGGCGGGCGTGCCTGGAGTTGCGGCATGCGAGGTCGCGCGAAGTGTCAGACCAGGGGCGTACCGTTCTCTCACGGTGCAGGATTCCCTGCCCCTGCAAGCGACTTGGCGTCCTGCGAGGTTCAGTTGGCGACGAAGAAGAGCGGCTATAAGCGGAAGGCCCTGCCCCAGCCGGTCAGGTTCGAGGTCTGGGTCCGCAGCGGGGGCCGATGCGCGATCTGCAACCGCTACCTTCTGGATGGGGCTCTGGCCAACAAGACCATCCGCCTCGGCGAGCTCGCCCACATCGTCGGCCAGCAGAACACAGCGGGCTCTCCCCGGGGGCAAAATGATCTTGTCGAGCGCGACACCGCGGACAACGTGATGCTGGTCTGCGCCGACGAGCACGACGAGATCGACGCGCCGGAGAACCTCGACGTCTTCACCGTCGGGAAGCTGCTCGCGCTCAAGCACGCCCACGAAGACCGGATCAAGCACGTCACCGGCATCGCACCAGACCGTACGACCACTGTGCTGCGGATGATCGGTCAGGTCTGCGGGCAGCAAGTCGAACTGACCCGACAGACAGCCTCGTCCGCCGTCCTCATCTCGGGCGACCGCGTCCCTCTCTTCCTGGAGTCCTACTCCCGCCATGGAATTGAGATCGAGCTCCGCCATGTACTGGGCGAAGCCACGATCGACCTCCGCGACGTCCCCGGGGAGGACGGGACCAACGGCGAGTACTACAGCCAGGCGAAGGCCGTGATCGACAACGTGGTCGACAACAAGCTCAACGAGGGCATCTCCCGCGACCAGGTGGCCCATCTCAGCGTTTTCGGATTCGCCCGCATCCCGCTCCTCGTCTACCTGGGATCGCGTCTGGATGACACGGTGCCCACCGATATCTACCAGCGCCACCGCCACGATGAGACCTGGACATGGAGCGAGGACGGACCGGTCGTCGCCTTCGCGACACACCTCGACCTGGACGTGCCGCCCGCTGAAGAAGCCGTCCTGGTGCTCAACATCTCCGGCACCATCCAGCCTGGGGAACTGCCCCCTCGGCTGGCAGGGCTGCGGCGCTACCGGATCAGTCCGGCGGACGCGGCGGCTGCCCCGGACATCATGCGCCACCGCGACAGCCTCGCCCGCTTTCAAGAGAACCTTCGTGCCCTGTTCGCCGACATCGAGGCGAACGCGAAGGCCATCCGCCGCCTGCACATCCTGCCCGCTGTGCCGTTGTCCGCCGCAGTGAGTCTGGGCCGTGTCCACGACCGGCAGGTTCACCCCAGCCTGACGATCTACGACCGCACCGACGGCGGCTACCGCCCCGCGCTGGAGATCAAGTGAAACTGAACGGGCACTTCAACACCCTGCTCAAGGGGACGGTCAACCTCAACCAGACCAGGCTGGATCAGCTGGACACCCGGGTGACGGCCATCTTGAACTTCCTGACCAGCGACTCGGTTATCGGCCCGCTGATCCTCGGCACCACCAGACAGGGCTCCTGGGCCCATCGCACCATCATCAAGCCAGTGGCCGGCAAGAACGACGAGTTCGACGCCGACTTCCTGCTCAACCTGACCGTTGTCGAGGCATGGGAAACGACGCCGTCGGAGTACCTGAAGGCCCTGTTCGCCGCGCTCAAGCGCAGCAACACTTACAAGTCGATGGTGGTGAAGAAGAACCGCTGCGTGCGGATCAACTACGCGGGCGACTGCCACGTCGACATCGTCCCCCACCTCGTCCTGCCCGACGGTCGGCAGGTGATCGTCAACTCGGAGGTAGAGGAGTTCGAGGAGACCAACCCCGAGGGCTACACCGCGTGGATGAAGGAGAAGGACTCACTGACCGGCGGTAACCTGCGCAAGGTGATTCGCCTGGTGAAGTACCTGCGGGACTCCAAGGACACCTTCAGCATCCCCTCGGTGATCCTGACCGCCTTGCTCGGCGAACGGGTCCAGGTGTACGACACGAGCAACCGCTACAGCGGGGTGCCCACCACTCTGGTCCACCTCATCGAGGACCTCGCCGCGTGGTTGTCCCTCAACCCGCTAATGCCCGTGATCGCCGACCCGAGCTGCCCGCAGACCAGCTTCAACCACCGCTGGGATCAGGACCGGTACGCCAACTTCGCCAAGCACATTCAGTCGTATGCGACCCGGATGCGTACGGCCCTGGACGAGCAGGACAAGGACAAGAGCGTCAAGCTCTGGCAGGAACTCTTCGGCGACGGGTTCAGGACACCGGCCACGCCGGCAGCGGCCTCCCTTGCCAAGGCCGGGCAGCCGGCCTCGACGGAAGGGGTCACCCGGGCACCGTCGGAGAGGTTCATCGAGGAGATGGGCGTGCAGTGGGCGGGTGGACGCTGGGCCCGGATCGAAGCCCGTGTCGCGAACCCCATCGGCACCGGATCCGTGGACCTGCGCCGTACCGGCTTCGCCCCCGTCGGCCGGGACATCTACTTCACGGTGAGCACCGACGCCTCGCAGCCGTACGACATCTGGTGGAAGGTCCGCAACTACGGACCGGACGCCGAGAATGCCCACGGCCTACGTGGTCAGATCACGCCAGGGCGCGGGCCACGGATTCATGAGCGCACCAGGTATCGGGGTCGGCATTACGTGGAGGTATGGATCGTCAAGGACGGCAGGGTCGTCGCCAGTGATCACCACGACGTAGTGATCCGCTGACGACGCCGCGCCATCAGGGTGACGGGCATGAAGCGGGGGTGGCTCCCCATGCGGCTCGTCCCCGGCGAGAACGCACAGGTCGGCACCTGGTTGAAGCTGTCCAGTTTCCCTCCGGACCGCCTACGACGGGTCCGGGCCGAGCTGGGGGCCGATGCCCAGAGGTCCCCGGTTGCGGACATGTCTCAGCCCACAGTGCGTCGGAGGCGCCGAGGGCGCGGGCGATTCCTCGTTGCTCACGGGGCCCCAAGGTCGACCATGACAGGGAAGGGCGCGGTGGCCTTCACGGTGCCGGTGAACACCTCGCCGTCCCGGTAGGCCCTGTTGGCTGGGTCGAGGACGTAGGTGTAGACGATCGGAACGCCGGTGGCGGCCTGCTCGACCCGCCAGTAGAAGGGGATGCCGGCCTTGGCGTACTGGTCCACCTTCACGATCCGGTCGGTGGTCTCCGAACCGGGCGACACGACCTCGACCACCAGCAGCACGTGCTCGGGCCGGGTGGGCGTGAGGTCGATGGTCTCCGCCCGGTACACGGTGACGTCAGGGCGGCGGTTGGTGAGCGGGACGTCCTGCAGGCGGACGTCGAAGTCCGTGTCGGCGTTCCAGTCCGGGCCTGCGGCGGCGTCCAGGGCATTGGCCAGGAGTCGAGCCAGCCGTTTGTGGCGCTTGGAGGCGCTCGGGCTCACGACGACCATCCCGTCCACGATCTCGATGCCGGCGCACTGCTCCTCGGACCAGGAGTCGTACTGTTCCACGCTGATCTGTGTGTGCATCCACGCGGGCGCCACCATCTCGGCGGTCATGAAGTGCCTCCTTCGAGGATGCGGTGCTGCTCGCCTCAGCGTACTGCCCGCTTCCGGTCGGGCACCGGCTTTGGGTCGGGGCAGAACCTTCAGCGTCCGCAGGGCGACCAAGGTGCAAAAGGGGCGATCCGCATTAACCGTGTGATGGCGCATGAGTGCAAATCGGCCAAGTAGGGCGGGGGCTTGCGGGCCGAACCGGCAGCGCCGTGTCGGCGTGAGACGCTGGGCCGTATGAACCGGTTGGCTGGTATGACCTCGCCTTATCTGCTTCAGCACGCTGACAATCCGGTCGACTGGTGGCCGTGGGGACCCGAGGCGTTCGAGGAAGCGAAACGGCGCGATGTGCCCGTTCTGTTGTCGGTCGGATACTCTGCGTGTCATTGGTGCCATGTCATGGCTCACGAGTCCTTCGAGGACGACGACACCGCCGCGTACATGAACGAGCACTTCGTGTCCGTCAAGGTGGACCGCGAGGAGCGGCCGGACGTGGACGCGGTGTACATGGAGGCCGTGCAAGCCGCCACCGGGCAGGGGGGCTGGCCGATGTCCGTGTTCATGAACCCCGACGGGGAGCCGTTCTACTTCGGGACCTACTTCCCGCCCGAGCCGCGGCACGGGATGCCCTCCTTCCGGCAGGTGCTCGAAGGCGTGCGGGCGGCCTGGGTGGGGCGCCCCGAGGAGGTCGCCGAGGTCGCGCAGAAGATCGTGCGGGATCTGGCCGGGCGGCAGCTGGACTACGGGAAGGCCGGGACCCCGGGGCCCGAGGAGCTGGCGCAGGCGCTGCTCGGGCTGACGCGCGAGTACGACGCCGCGCGCGGCGGGTTCGGCGGGGCGCCGAAGTTCCCGCCGTCCATGGTGCTGGAGTTCCTGCTGCGCCACCATGCGCGCACCGGGTCCGAGGGCGCCCTGCAGATGGCCGCCGACACCTGTGAGGCGATGGCCCGCGGCGGGATCTACGACCAGCTCGGCGGCGGGTTCGCGCGCTACTCGGTGGACCGGGACTGGGTGGTCCCGCACTTCGAGAAGATGCTCTACGACAACGCCCTGCTCTGTCGGGTCTACGCCCACCTGTGGCGGGCCACCGGTTCGGAGCTCGCGCGGCGGATCGCCCTGGAGACCGCCGACTTCATGGTCCGGGAGCTGCGCACCGCCCAGGGCGGTTTCGCCTCCGCCCTCGACGCCGACAGTGAGGACCCGCTGACCGGCGCGCACGGGGAGGGGGCCTACTACGCGTGGACGCCGGCCCAGTTGCGGGAGGTGCTCGGGGAGGACGACGGGGCGCTCGCCGCCGGGTACTTCGGGGTGACCGAGGAGGGGACGTTCGAGCACGGCAGGTCCGTGCTCCGGCTGCCGCAGGACGGCCCTGCGGTGGACGCGGAGCGGATCGACGGGATCCGGGCGCGGCTGCTGGCCGCGCGGGCCGAGCGGCCCGCGCCAGGGCGGGACGACAAGGTCGTGGCCGCGTGGAACGGCCTGGCCATTGCGGCGCTGGCGGAGTGCGGGGCGTACTTCGAGCGGCCCGACCTGGTGGAGCGGGCGACCGAGGCGGCCGATCTGCTGGTGCGCGTCCACTTCGACGCGGCCGTCGGCCGGGCCCCTCGGCTCGCGCGGACCAGCAAGGACGGGCGCGTGGGCGCCAACGCGGGAGTCCTGGAGGACTACGGCGACGTCGCCGAGGGCTTCCTCGCCCTGGCGGCGGTGACCGGCGAAGGGGTCTGGCTGGAGTTCGCCGGGTTCCTGCTGGACCTGGTCCTGGACCGGTTCACCGCCGAGGACGGGTCGCTGTACGACACGGCGCACGACGCGGAGAAGCTGATTCGCCGGCCGCAGGATCCGACGGACACGGCCGCGCCGTCCGGCTGGACGGCCGCCGCGGGCGCGTTGCTCTCGTACGCGGCGCACACCGGTTCGGAGGCGCACCGCACGGCGGCGGAGCGGGCACTCGGTGTGGTGCAGGCCCTGGGCCCGCGCGTGCCGCGTTTCATCGGGCACGGGCTCTCGGTGGCGGAGGCCCTCCTGGACGGGCCGCGCGAGGTGGCCGTCGTCGGGCATCCGGAGGATCCGGCGCGGGCCGCCCTGCACCGGGCGGCGCTGCTGGGGACGGCTCCCGGTGCGGTGGTGGCGGTGGGTCTGCCGCAGTCCGCGGAGGGAGTAGAGGGGGAGTTCCCGCTCTTGGCCGGGCGCGGGCTCGTGGACGACCTTCCGACGGCGTACGTGTGCCGGCACTTCGTCTGTGCGCGGCCTGTGACGGACCCGGCCGAGCTCGCCGCGCAGATGGGCGCCGCCGGCGGCTGAAGTGCCCGGAGCGCCGTCGGATCCGCCGGCGGGTGGGCGGGCGGGCCGGTCGGACGGCGCCGCCGGGCGGTGTCCGGGAGGTGATGGGCGAGGGGCCCGGCCGCGCGTCGCGGC
>NZ_JBHYMC010000042.1:0-59059 GCF_042742535.1 Streptomyces sp. NPDC058880 | reverse complement strand
GGTCCGGCGGATGCCGGACCGGGCCCTCCCCGTCGCTGGGGTCAGCCCGCCCGGTAGGCGGTCCAGCTGCTGCTCATGCGGGCCACCTGGCCGGCGGTGAACTGGTACATGCAGGAGTCGTAGGTGTAGTCCATGAAGTTGTGGATCGGGTCCGCACCCGACTTCTTGGTGCAGCTGTCGCGCCCGGTCGGGCACTCGTACGCGGCGCTCTTCTCGGCCGGGGTGTCGGAGACGTAGTCGCCGTTGCCGTTACAGCCGCCCTGGAAGGTGTGGTAGAGCCCGAGCCAGTGGCCGACCTCGTGGGTGGCGGTGTCGCCCTCGTTGTAGTTGGCGGAGGAGCCGCCCGGCAGCGAGCTGTCGAGCACGACCACGCCGTCCATCGTGGGGTTGGAGGCGTAGGAGGTCGGGAAGGTCGCCCAGCCCAGGAGGCCGCCGGAGAGCTTGGCGGTGTAGAAGTTGAGCGCGCCCGGGCCGCCCTTGCGCAGGGTGTTCTTCATGTCCTTCTCGGCCTGGGAGCCGGAGGCCAGGTTGTACCAGGAGGCGTTGTCCGTGTAGTCGGTCGACGCCAGGGTGAACTGGAAGTTCGTGTTGACGTTGCCGCTGCCCTGGCCGCCGTAGGCCGCGTTGAGGACGGAGAGCTGGTTGCTGACGTCCGTGGACGTGAGCTTGCCGGCGGTGCCGGAGTGGACGACGTGGAAGTACACGGGGATGTTCACCACGGCCTCGGCCGCGGCCAGGCTGCGCTGCGGCTGGTTCTTGAGGGCCTTGTCCAGCTTCGACTTGAGGTCGGAGTCCATGGCCTTGGCCTGCGCGTCAGTGAGCTCGTTCGGCTCGTCCGCGCGCTCGTCGTGGGCGCGGGCCACGCGGGCGTTGGCGGGGGCGGCTGCCCCGTCGGCGCACACCTCGGCGGGGCTCTTGGCGGCCGCGAGCGTGGTGGGGGCGGCGAGCGGGGTGAAGGCCAGGGTTCCGGCCAGGACAGCCGTGCCCATCAGGCGGCGGCGGAGAAGGGGGGATATGCGGGCGGACGCGCGCACGTGTGCTCCTCGCGAGTGGGGGGTGGTGGGGGGTGGTGGCCTGAAGGATCTTCTTCAGCTGGCGCGAAGCTTATGTGTGCATGACATATTCAGGTCAAGGGTCTTGCGTAAAAGATTTGTTGCTTCGAACGCACAAAGGGCACCTGGTATGTACCAGATGCCCCTTGTGGCAGAAGAATTGACGGTCGTTCAGGAGATCAGCGAACGGGGTGGTAGGACCGCTCGACCTTCTGGGTCCCGTTCAGGGTCCGGTAGGAGCGGGACCACGCGGACGTCGCGTCCGGCCGGCGCTTGTCGGATATGACGTAGTAGTCCATCTGCGAGCGCTCCGGCGTCACGTCCAGCACGCCGTAGCCGTGCGCGTCCATGTCGAGCCACTTCGTGTGCCAGTTGGCAGCCTTGATGGCGGTTTCGGCCACCAGCGAGACCGTGTTCGGCAGCACGTGCAGGATGTCGTCGAGGTTGTCGGAGGTCACCGACGTGACGACGAACTCCGTCGCAGCCGTGCCCGAGCCCGGATAGGTGGCCATGTTCATCGGCACCTCGTTCGCCCAGGCCATGTGGATGTCGCCGGTCAGGAACACCGTGTTCCGGATGTTTCGTTCCTTCAGGTGGCCCAGCAGCTCCTTGCGGTCGTCCGTGTACCCGTCCCACTGGTCCACGTTGATCGCGATGCCGCCCTCGGGCAGCCCGAGCAGCTTGGTGAACGGCCCCAGCAGGTGTGCGGGCAGCGAGCCGAAGGCCACCGGCGAGATCATCACCGAGGTGCCGACCAGCTTCCAGGTCGCGTCGGAGCCGGCGAGGCCCGCCTTGAGCCAGTCCAGTTGGGCGCGCCCGGTGATGGTGCGCTCCGGGTCGTCCACCGATCCGCTGCCCACCTTGGCCTGCTGCGAACGGAAGGAGCGCAGGTCGAGCAGGTGCAGGTCGGCGAGGGTGCCGAAGCGGAGCCTGCGGTAGACGGTGCCCGCGGTGGAGGTCCGTACCGGCATCCACTCGAAGTAGGCCTGCTTGGCGGCCTCGGCGCGGGCGGTCCAGTCGCCCTCGGCCCCCGGGGTGTGGTTCTCGGCGCCGCCGGCCCACGTGTCGTTCGCGAACTCGTGGTCGTCCCAGATGGCGATGACCGGGTGTGCCTGGTGCATGGCCTGGAGGTCCACGTCCGTCTTGTACGTGCCGTGCCGGGTGCGGTAATCGGCCAGCGAGACGATCTCGTGCTTCGGCTCGTGCTGGCGCACGGTGTACTTCGCCTCCGGGTAACCCCCGGACTGGTACTCGTAGATGTAGTCGCCCAGGTGCAGGATCGCGTGCAGGTCCGTGCGGGCGGCCAGGTGGCGGTAGGCGGAGAAGTAGCCGGACTCCCAGTTGGCGCAGGAGACCACGCCGAAGCGGACTCCCGGGGTCGTCACGCCGTGGGCGGGGGTGGTCAGGGTGCGCCCCACGGGGGAGACCGCCGAGCCGGCGGTGAAGCGGTACCAGTACGGCGTCTGCGGCCGGAGCCCCCGCACGTCCACTTTGACCGTGTGGTCCGAGGCGGCGCCGGCCGTGACGGTCCCTGAGCCGACGACGCGGGAGAAGGCCTGGTCGGCGGCCACCTCCCAGCCGACCTGGACGGTGGGGCCGATACCGGATCCGGGGACGGCCTCGGGGGAGGGGGTGACGCGCGTCCACAGCAGGACGCCGTCGGGCAGCGGATCGCCCGAGGCGACGCCGTGCAGGAAGGCGGGGGCGCTGCCCGCCGCATGGGCGGTTCCGGCGCCCAGCGTGGCGAGGGGGGCCAGTGTGGCGGTGGCGGCCGCGGCGAGGACGACGGTACGGCGGCGGGGGGTCGACGCGGCGGGGTGAGGGGTGAGATGACTGGTCACGGACCATCACATTACCGACGGGTACACCCCTGGGAACAGATGTCGGAATGCAACGAGCGGGCGAACTCTCGGAGTTCGCCCGCTCGCCGGTGCTGCCGGAAGGGAAGTCGTGTCCCGGAACGTCCCGGATCAGCCCTGCAGGGCCTTGTCGATCGCGGCCGTGAACGCCTCCGCCGTCTGCGGGGTGTCGATCTTCTTGCCGTCCATCTTCAAGGTCGGCGTGCCCTTCACCCCGGAGTTGTCGAAGACCTTCGACATCTCCAGCGCCCACCGGTCGTAGGTGCCGTCCTCGACGGCCTTCTTGAACTCGGCGTTGCCCTTGAGCGCCGGAACGGTGTCCGCGACCTTCAGCAGGTAGTCGTCCTTGGCGAAGCTGTCGACGGTCTCCTCGGGGTGCTGCTCCTTCGAGTACAGCGCCCCCTTGAACTCCAGGAAGGCCTCCGGGCTGACGTTCAGCGCGGCGCCCAGCGCGCTCAGCGCGTTCTTCGAGCCCTCGCCCTTGACCGCGTTGTCGATGAAGGTGGCGCCGACGTACTGGAGCTTGTACTTGCCCGCCTCGACGTCCTTCTTGATCTGCTCGCCCGCGGCCTGCTCGAAGGAGGCGCACGCCGGGCAGCGCGAGTCCTCGTACAGCTCCAGGGTCTTCTTCGCGTCGGCCTTGCCGACGACGACCGTGGTGCCGTCGTCACCCGAGGTGTTCTTGGGCTTGACCAGCTCGGCCTTGGCGGCCTTCTCCCAGTAGTCGGGCTCGTTGGCCTTCATGACCCCGTAGGCGATACCGCCGGCCAGGCCCAGCGCGGCCACGACCCCGACGCCGACTATGACCTGTCGACGGATCTTGTCCTTCTTGGCCTGCGCCGCGCGCTCGGCCCGAAGCCGCTCGCGGGCCGCCGCCTTGTTCGCCTGGCTGTTGCGTGAACTCATCATGATCTCCGTGGTGTGTGACGTGGGGAAGGGACTGCCGTACGTGCGTCAGGCGCGCGCGAGCGCACCGAGCACGGGAGGTCCCCGCCGTCCCACGGAGTGCGCGGGGAAGCGCGTACGGGCCCCGGCTCCCGCCGGGACCGGCCGCCGCGCCCGCCGTGCCGGCCGACGGGCCCCCGCCAGCGCGGCCGCCGCCATCCGCAGCGGCCGGAACGCGAAGGCGGCCACCGCCCGCAGCAGCCGGCCCAGCGCCCGCTCACCGTGGTGCAGCCAGGCGGCGGCGAGCAGCCCCACCGAGACATGGGCGCCGAGCAGCAGCCACGGCGTGTACGGGCCGGGCGAGGCCAGCAGCGCGGCCGTACCGGCGGCGGGTCCGGTCACCTCGGCCAGCGGGCCGCCCACCGGCGTGCCCCCGCAGAGCTCCTCCAGGCCCATGGCGCGCAGCGGCCCCGCGACCGGCCCACCGGCCGGGCCGTAGCAGAGGTGCTGCCCGGCGGTGAAGACGGTGTCGGCGGCCAGCTCCAGCGGTACGAGCAGCCCCGCGATGGGGCCGAAGCCGCGCTCACGGCCCGCGAGGGCCCAGGCGATCGCGAACACGCCCGCGAAGGCCCCGGCCACCATCGCCGGAGGCAGCGGGACCCGGGACATCAGGACGTGCGAGCCGGAGGAGAGCAGCACGACGACAGCGCTGAACAACGCGGCCCGCAGCCCTCTGAGTCCCGTCCCGGAAAAGTCCATCCTCGCGAGTGTGCCACGTGTTCCTGTGGGAGCCGTTTCAGGGGGTGAGACGGCCGTTGCGGAAGAGGTCCACGAAGATCTGGTGGTCGGCGCGCGCCCGCGCCCCGTAGGCGTGGGCGAAGTCGACCAGCAGGTCCGCGAAGCCCTCCTCGTCCGAGGCGATCGCCGCGTCGATGGCCCGCTCGGTGGAGAACGGCACCAGGGACTGTCCGCTCTCCGCCTCGTCGGCCGACGCGTGCATGGTCGCCGTGGCCCGGCCGAGGTCGGCGACCACCGCGGCGATCTCCTCGGGGTCGTCCAGGTCCGACCAGTCCAGATCCACCGCGTACGGGGACACCTCCGCCACCAGCTGGCCGGTGCCGTCCAGCTCCGTCCAGCCGAGCCAGGGGTCGGCGTGCGCCTGGAGCGCCCGCTGCGAGATCACCGTGCGGTGCCCCTCGTGCAGGAAGTACTCCCGCACCTCCCGGTCCGTGACGTGCCGGGAGGCGGCCGGGGTCTGCGCCTGCTTGAGGTAGATCACGACGTCGTTCTCCAGCGCGTCGCTGTGCCCCTCCAGCAGGATGTTGTAGGAGGGCAGGCCCGCCGAGCCGATGCCGACGCCCCGGCGGCCGACCACGTCCTTGACCCGGTAGGAGTCGGGGCGCACGAGGGACTCGTCGGGCAGGGTCTCCAGGTACCCGTCGAAGGCCGCCAGCACCTTGTAGCGGGTCGCGGCGTCCAGCTCGACGGAACCGCCGCCGCAGGCGAAGCGGCGCTCGTGGTCCCGTATCTCCGTCATCGAGTCCAGCAGGGAGAAGCGGGTGCGGCAGCGGGCCGAGCGCAGCGCGTCCAGCAGCGGGCCCTCGGCGGTGTCCAGGGTGAAGGAGGGGACCTCGTCCTTGTCGGGTGCCTGGTCCCGGACGGCCAGCAGGCGGATCCGCTCCCGGTAGGCCCCGGCGTAGATCCGCACCAGCTCGCTTATCTGGCCGTCGCTGAGCGCCTTGGTGTAGCCGATCAGCGCGACGGAGGCCGCGAAGCGCTTGAGGTCCCAGGTGAAGGGGCCGACGTACGCCTCGTCGAAGTCGTTGACGTTGAAGATCAGCCGGCCGTTGGCGTCCATGTACGTGCCGAAGTTCTCGGCGTGCAGATCGCCGTGGATCCACACCCGGCCCGTCCGCTCGTCCAGGTACGGACCGCCGTGCCGGTCCCGCTCCAGGTCGGAGTAGAAGAGGCAGGCCGTGCCCCGGTAGAAGGCGAAGGCCGAGGCCGCCATCTTGCGGAACTTGACCCGGAAGGCAGCGGGGTCGGCGGCGAGCAGTTCACCGAATGCGGTGTCGAACACGTCGAGGATCTGCTCGGCACGCTGCTCGTCGGTCGTCTCGGGGACCGCCATGGCGGGTTCCTCCTGGTGCACGGGGTGGTACGGGCTCTGCCGGACCGGACGCGGGACCGGCGCCCCTGGTTCTGCAACGCCCGACCGTACCGCCGCGTGCCCGTGATCTGTCACCCGTGGGACGTAGGATTCGAAGCTGCCCCCTCCCCCCGCCGCCAGGAGACCAGCGCCGTGACCCAGACGCCGTTCACGCACCTGCACGTCCACACCCAGTACTCGCTGCTGGACGGTGCCGCGCGGCTGAAGGACATGTTCAACGCGTGCAACGAGATGGGCATGACGCACATCGCCATGTCCGACCACGGCAACCTGCACGGGGCCTACGACTTCTTCCACTCCGCCCAGAAGGCCGGGGTCACGCCGATCATCGGCATCGAGGCGTACGTCGCCCCCGAGTCCCGGCGCAACAAGCGCCGCATCCAGTGGGGCCAGCCCCACCAGAAGCGCGACGACGTCTCCGGTTCCGGCGGCTACACCCACAAGACGATCTGGGCGGCGAACGCCACCGGCCTGCACAACCTCTTCCGGTTGTCCTCCGACGCGTACGCCGAGGGCTGGCTGACGAAGTGGCCGCGCATGGACAAGGAGACCATCGCCCAGTGGTCCGAGGGGCTGATCGCCTCCACCGGCTGCCCCTCCGGCGAGTTGCAGACCCGCCTGCGCCTCGGCCAGTTCGACGAGGCCCTGAAGTCGGCCTCCGAGTACCAGGACATCTTCGGCAAGGACCGCTACTTCCTGGAGCTGATGGACCACGGCATCGAGATCGAGCGCCGGGTCCGCGACGGGCTGCTGGAGATCGGCAAGAAGCTCGGTATCCCGCCGCTGGTGACGAACGACTCGCACTACACCTACGCCAGCGAGGCCTCCGCCCACGACGCCCTGCTGTGCATCCAGACGGGCAAGAACCTCTCGGACCCCGACCGCTTCCGCTTCGACGGCTCCGGCTACTACCTGAAGTCGACCGACGAGATGTACGCGATCGACTCCTCGGACGCCTGGCAGGAGGGCTGTGCCAACACCAGGCTGGTCGCGGACCAGATCGACACCGAGGGCATGTTCACGTTCCGGAACCTGATGCCGAAGTTCGACATCCCGGAGGGCTACACCGAGGTCACCTGGTTCCGCGAGGAGACCATGCGCGGCATGCACCGCCGCTTCCCCGGGGGCATCCCCGAGGACCGCATGAAGCAGGTCGAGTACGAGATGGACACGATCATCTCGATGGGCTTCCCGGGCTACTTCCTCGTGGTCGCCGACTTCATCATGTGGGCCAAGAACCAGGGCATCGCGGTCGGACCCGGCCGAGGCTCCGCGGCCGGCTCGATCGTCGCCTACGCCATGGGCATCACCGACCTCGACCCGATCCCGCACGGCCTGATCTTCGAGCGCTTCCTCAACCCCGAGCGCGTGTCCATGCCCGATGTCGACATCGACTTCGACGAGCGCCGGCGCGTCGAGGTGATCCGGTACGTGACCGAGAAGTACGGCGCCGACAAGGTCGCCATGATCGGCACCTACGGCACCATCAAGGCCAAGAACGCGATCAAGGACTCGGCCCGCGTGCTGGGCTACCCGTACGCCATGGGCGACCGCCTCACCAAGGCCATGCCCGCCGACGTCCTCGGCAAGGGCATCCCGCTCTCCGGCATCCTCGACCCCTCGCACCCCCGCTACGGCGAGGCCGGCGAGATCCGCGGCATGTACGAGAACGAGCCGGACGTGAAGAAGGTCATCGACACCGCCCGCGGTGTGGAGGGCCTGGTCCGCCAGATGGGCGTGCACGCCGCCGGCGTGATCATGTCCAGCGAGACGATCACCGATCACGTACCCGTCTGGGTGCGGCACACCGACGGCGTCACCATCACCCAGTGGGACTACCCGAGCTGCGAGTCGCTCGGCCTGCTGAAGATGGACTTCCTGGGCCTGCGCAACCTCACGATCATGGACGACGCCGTCAAGATGGTGAAGGCCAACAAGGGGATCGACATCGACCTCCTGGCCCTCCCGCTCGACGACCCCAAGACCTTCGAGCTGCTCGGCCGCGGCGACACCCTCGGCGTCTTCCAGTTCGACGGCGGGCCCATGCGCTCCCTGCTGCGGCTGATGAAGCCGGACAACTTCGAAGACATCTCCGCCGTGTCGGCCCTCTACCGGCCGGGCCCCATGGGCATGAACTCGCACACCAACTACGCCCTGCGCAAGAACAAGCAGCAGGAGATCACCCCGATCCACCCCGAGCTGGAGAAGCCGCTCGAAGAGGTGCTCGCGGTGACCTACGGCCTGATCGTCTACCAGGAGCAGGTCCAGAAGGCCGCCCAGATCATCGCCGGCTACTCGCTCGGCGAGGCCGACATCCTGCGCCGCGTCATGGGCAAGAAGAAGCCCGAGGAGCTGGCGAAGAACTTCACGATCTTCCAGGCGGGCGCCCGCAAGAACGGCTACTCCGACGAGGCCATCCAGAAGCTCTGGGACGTCCTGGTCCCCTTCGCCGGCTACGCCTTCAACAAGGCCCACTCGGCCGCCTACGGCCTGGTCTCCTACTGGACCGCCTACCTCAAGGCGAACTACCCGGCCGAGTACATGGCGGGTCTGCTCACCTCGGTCAAGGACGACAAGGACAAGTCCGCGATCTACCTGAACGAGTGCCGCCGCATGGGCATCAAGGTGCTCCCGCCGAACGTCAACGAGTCCGAGTCGAACTTCGCCGCCCAGGGCGACGACGTGATCCTCTTCGGCCTCACCGCCGTCCGCAACGTCGGCCAGAACGTCGTGGACTCGATCATCAAGACCAGGAAGGCCAAGGGGAAGTACTCCTCCTTCCCTGACTTCCTGGACAAGGTCGAGGCCGTCGTCTGCAACAAGCGCACCATCGAGTCGCTGATCAAGGCCGGCGCCTACGACGAGATGGGCCACACCCGCAAGGGCCTGGTCGCCCACCACGAATCCATGATCGACAACGTGGTCGCCGTCAAGCGCAAGGAGGCCGAGGGGCAGTTCGACCTCTTCGGCGGTATGGGTGACGACAGCGGCGGCGACGAGCCCGGCTTCGGCCTCGACGTGGAGTTCTCGGACGTCGAGTGGGAGAAGTCCTACCTGCTCGCCCAGGAGCGCGAGATGCTCGGGCTCTACGTCTCCGACCACCCGCTCTTCGGTCTGGAGCACGTGCTCTCCGACAAGACCGACGCCGGAATCTCCCAGCTGACCGGCGGCGAGCACTCCGACGGCGCCGTCGTCACCATCGGCGGCATCATCTCGGGCCTCCAGCGCAAGATGACCAAGCAGGGCAACGCCTGGGCCATCGCCACCGTCGAGGACCTCGCCGGCTCCATCGAGTGCATGTTCTTCCCCGCGACCTACCAGCTCGTCTCCACCCAGCTGGTCGAGGACACCGTCGTCTTCGTCAAGGGCCGCCTCGACAAGCGCGAGGACGTCCCCCGCCTGGTCGCCATGGAGATGATGGTCCCCGACCTCTCCTCGGCCGGCACCAACGCCCCCGTGGTCCTCACCATCCCCACGGTCAAGGTCACGCCCCCGATGGTGACCCGTCTGGGGGAGATCCTGCGCCACCACAAGGGCAACACCGAGGTCCGGATCAAGCTCCAGGGGCCGCGGACCACCACCGTGCTGCGCCTCGACCGGCACCGCGTCCAGCCCGACCCGGCCCTCTTCGGCGATCTCAAGGTCCTGCTCGGACCGTCCTGCCTGGCCGGATAGCGTCGTCCGCCACCCGCCCGAAAGGGGGCCTGCCCGGTGTCGCCGGGCAGGCCCCCTTGCGGTTCTCGGCCGTCACAGACCGGCGCGAAGGCGTCAGTTGTGTCCGAACTTCTTCTGCTTGCTCTTGTGGGCCAGGTCCATCGGACTCGGCGCCTGGGACGACTGCTCGGGGGAGTCCGAACGCGACGCGTCCTGCCCGGACGAGCGGGTCTGCTGCTTCGCCGGCTGCTTCTGGTTCTTGTTCTTGGCCATGGTGGAGCCTCCG
Organism: Streptomyces sp. NPDC058880; assembly: GCF_042742535.1. NCBI lineage: Bacteria > Bacillati > Actinomycetota > Actinomycetes > Kitasatosporales > Streptomycetaceae > Streptomyces > Streptomyces sp. NPDC058880. Next base: position 49,153 of record NZ_JBHYMC010000042.1, on the reverse strand, counting down.
TGAGGGTCTAGGGGCCAGGACCGCCTTCACACTCACACAGCACCAGAAACCGCGCATTTTGGATCATTACCGCGTGTAGCCGAGGGTGGTGCCCCGCCGCCGCGTGAGATCCGCCACGCCGATGATCGAGTTCCGGCCTTCAACGCCCGCGAGGTCGGGCAGACTCGGGGAACCCGCGAAAACACGTGGGGACCCCCAGGGAAGAGGGTGGAACGCGTGGACCGCTGCGTCGTCCTGGTGGACGCCGGCTACCTGCTGGGTGCCGCCGCCAGCCTTCTCGCCGGGGAGCCCTCCCGCTCCCGGATCACCGTCGACCATGCCGCCCTGATCCAGGGCCTGCGCGAGCGGGCCGAGGCCGACACCCAGCAGCCCCTGCTGCGCATCTACTGGTTCGACGGCGCACCCGACCGGGTGCCGCAGCCCGAACACCGCAGACTGCGCGTCATGTCCCGGGTCACGGTCCGGCTCGGCGCCCTGACCCGCAGCGACGGCCGCTGGGCGCAGAAGGGCGTCGACGCCGCCATGCACGCCGAGCTCACCGAACTCGCCCGCAACCGCGCCTGCTCCGACGTGGTCCTCGTGACCGGCGACGGCGACCTGCTGCCCGGCCTGATGTCCGCCAAGGAGCACGGGGTCGCGGTCCACCTGTGGGCCGTCCAGGCGGCCGACGGCGACTACAACCAGTCCGAGGACCTCGTCGCCGAGGCCGACGAACGCCGCGTCCTCGACCGGGCCTGGATCACCCGTGCCGTCCGCGCCAAGGACCTCGCCGGACTCTGCTCCCCGCCGCCCGTGCCCCGCCCCGACATCGCGGCCATCCTCTCGGCGCCGCTGCCCGAGGCCGCGCTCGCCGAGGCCGCCCGCAATGGTGCCGCCGCCCCCGCGGAGGACGACCGGGAGGCCGTCCCCGTACCGGCGCCGACCGCCCCCGGCGGAAAGAGCGTCCCCACGCCCAAGGACCTCGCCGGGGCCCTGCGCGCCACCGGACCGCACAGTGGCCAGCAGGCCGCGGCGAGCAGCGCGCCGTCCCCCGCCAGCGCCCTGCGCTGGTCCTCCGACCGGGGCTGGATCGACCGCGCCGGACCGCTGGGCGAGCCCGCCGAGACCGCCTCGCTGCCCACCCTCGCCCAGCTCACCAGCGCCGAACAGCGCTGGGCCGACCGGGAGGAGGACATCACCACCGTGGGCGGGGACCCATTCGAGGTGGGACAGGTGTTCGCCCGGCGCTGGATGGAACGCCTCCCGGAGACCGCACACCTCCAGAAACTGGCCACCATGTACCCGCGCATCCCGCACCGGATCGACGGCGAGCTGCTGCGCTACGCCGCCCGGTTCGGCCTGCTCGCGCACAAGGACGACCAGATCGACGAGCACGACCGCTACGCCATCCGCGCCGGGTTCTGGAGGGAGATCGACGTCCGCGCCGCCGCCGAGCACGTCGCCGCGGTACCGGCCGCCGCACCCGGAACGGGACCTGCCGACCTGTCCGCCCCGCTGACCCCGGCGGCCGAGTAGGGGCGGGAACCCCGTAGGCTGCTCCCTCGTGAGTACGGGCACAGCACAGGCGCAGGACAGCACGGCGGCGGCCGCGGGAGCGGCGTCGGACGTGGTCTGCACGGTGCGTGACCTGGTCAAGACGTATCCCGCGGTGCGCGGGCGGCGCGGAGCCCCCGCCCTGCCCGAAACCCGCGCCAACGACGGCGTCAGCCTCGACGTCCGGCGCGGCGAGATCTTCGGCCTGCTCGGCCCCAACGGCGCCGGCAAGTCCACCCTGGTCCGCCAGCTCACCGGCCTCATGCGGCCCGACTCGGGCACCGTGACCCTCCTCGGCCACGACCTCGTGCGCCACCCCCGACGGGCCTCCAGACTGCTCTCCTACCTCGGCCAGGAGTCCACCGCCCTCGACGAGCTCACGGTGGCGCTGGCCGCCGAGACCACCGCACGGCTGCGCGGGCTCGACGTACGGTCGGCACGCGCCGCGCGCGACGCCGTACTGGAGGAACTCGGACTGGCAGGGATCGCCGGGCGACCCCTGAAGAAGCTCTCCGGCGGCCAGCGGCGCCTGGCCTGCGTCGCCGCCGCGCTCGTGGGCGAACGGCCCGTGCTGGTCCTCGACGAACCCACCACCGGAATGGACCCGGTGGCCCGGCGGGCCGTGTGGGCGGCGGTGGACCGCCGCCGCGCCCGGCACGGCGTGACCGTGCTGCTCGTCACCCACAACGTCATCGAGGCCGAGACGGTCCTCGACCGGGTCGCCGTCATCGACCAGGGCAAGGTCATCGCCTGCGACACGCCGACCGCGCTGAAGGCGCGCGTCTCGGGCGAGGTCCGGCTGGAGCTGGTGTGGCGCGAGGGCGCCCCGCTGGAGGTGCCGGAGGTCGCCCGGCTGCGCGAGCGGGCGGTCGAGTCGGGGCGCCGCTGGGTGCTCCGGCTGGCGCCGGACGAGGCACGGGCGGCGGTCGCCTCGGTCACCGGGGGCCCGGCCTTCTCCGCGCTCGACGACTTCACCCTGGCCACTCCCAGCCTGGAAGACGTGTACCTGGCCCTCGGCGGCAGGACGAAAGGGCTGGTGAAGTCGTGAGCGACCGTTCGACGGGGGGCGTCCGGGCCGTGCTCGCGCCCGATGCCGCACCCACGGCTCAGGCCGCACCGGCCGCGCTTCCCACGGGCTGCGCACGGGAACCTCAGGCCGCGCCGCTGGCGCCCGCCGCGCGCTTCCTCCCCTCGCTGGCCGCTGTCTACCGCGCGCAGCTGTCCCGGGCGCGGGTGGCCCGCATTCCGTTGCTGTTCGTGGCGACCTTCCAGTCCGTCGGAATCATGATCCTGATGCGGGGCGTCGTCGACGGGGGATCCGAGGCCCGGGCCGTCGTGGCCGGGTCCTCGGTGCTGGTCGTCGCCTTCGTCGCGCTGAACCTGCTCGCGCAGTACTTCGGGCAGTTGCGGGCCGGCGGCGGACTCGACCACTACGCCACCCTGCCGGTGCCGCCCGCCTCGGTGGTGCTGGGCGCGGCCGCCGCCTACGCCTCCTTCACGCTGCCGGGGACGCTGGTCACCGCCGTCCTGGGATGTCTGCTCTTCGGCCTGCCGATGGGCGGACTGTGGATCCTGGCCGCCGTGGTGCCGCTGGCCGGAGCCGCGCTGGCCGGGCTCGGCGCGGCCCTGGGGCTGCTGGCACCGCGGCAGGAGCTCGCCACCCTCGCGGGGCAGCTCGGCATGTCGGCGGCGCTGCTGCTGGGCGTGCTGCCGCCCGAGCGGATGCCGGCCGTGATCGTGTGGGCGCGGGACCTGCTGCCGTCCACCTACGGGGTGGAGGCCTTCGCGCGGACCTTCGAGGCGTCGCCGGACTGGGCCGCCGTCGTCTTCGACCTCGGCGTGTGCGCGGCCGTCGGGGTCGTCTCCCTGGCCGTGGCGACCTGGGCGTACCGCCGGGCGGCCGTCCGCTGACACCACCGCCGGACACACCTGGCACGATGTGGGGGTGACCGAAGCCGTGACCCCGCAGTCCCCGTTCGACCCGCCGCCGTCGCCGCCCGAGAAGCCGGGCGGCACCGCCGCGGCCATCCGCCCGGAGGACATCCGCGACGGGGCCGTCGTGGCCCTGGCGGTCGGGGTGGCCGGGCTGCTCCTCGGCCTGCTGTGGTGGTGGCTCGCGCCCCGGGTGCAGTACGTGTCCAACGGCGAGGCGGTGTTCCTGCGCAACAGCGAGAGCGAAGCGCGGATCGCCGCCGACGGGACCTTCTTCCTGCTGGCCCTGGGGCTGGGCGTGGTGAGCGCCGTCGCCACCTTCCTGTGGCGCCGGGCCGGCGGGGTGCCGCTGGTGATCGGTCTCGCCGTCGGGTCCTGCTTCGCCGCGCTGGCGGGGTGGCGGTTCGGACTGTGGCTCGGGTCCTCGTCGACGGACCTGGCCGCGGCGGCCTCCGCCGCCGGCAAGGGGGTGCCGTTCGATGCGCCGCTGGAACTGCTGGCGTACGGGGCGCTGCTGGCCTGGCCGATGACCGCGGTGCTGCTGCACCTGGGGTTGACCGCGCTGTGGACGCCGAGGGAACCGGAGCCGGATCCGCTGTACGGGTGGAGCGGCCACTACCGGCCGGCGCCGCCGGCCGGGGTGCCGCTGCCGCCCGCCGACGCCGGCCCGACCGCGTCCGAGGCCCCGCGCACCTGACCCGTCCGGGGCGGTGGGCCGGCGGCGCCGCGCGAAGGCCCGCCCTCCCGCGCTGCCCGGGACCGCGCCCGGAAGGGCCCGCCCTTCGGGCGGACGGCGCCCCTATCGCGACACGCCCTATGCCCGGCCGATCGGGGCGAGGGTGGCTCCCGTGAGGCTGGTCAGGTCCGACGGGGAGAGTTCGATCTCCAGGCCGCGGCGGCCCGCCGAGCAGCAGATCGTGGAGTGTTCCGTCGCGGAGTCGTCGATCACCGTGCGCAGCCGCTTGCGCTGGCCCAGCGGGGAGATGCCGCCGCGGACGTAGCCCGTGGTGCGTTCGGCCAGGGCCGGGTCCGCCATCGCCGCCCGCTTGCCGCCGACCGCCGTCGCCAGCGCCTTCAGGTCCAGCGACCCGGAGACCGGGACCACCGCCACCGTGAGGACGCCGTCCACGTCGGCCACCAGGGTCTTGAAGACCTGCGTCGGAGAGACCCCCATGGCCTCGGCCGCCTCTTCGCCGTACGAGGGGTGCGACGGGTCGTGCTCGTACGCGTGCGTGGTGAAGGCGACTCCGGCCGCCGTCAGGGCCGCGATCGCCGGAGTGCCGGCTGCCTGCTTCGTCTTCTTGGCCATCGGTCCCCCGTCGGTCGGTTCAGTTGGGGCTCGTCGGAGCCCGGGTCAGGTCCACCGCCGGAAGCGACGGCAGATGACGGATCACCGCCGTCTCCGTGCGCAGCAGTTTCAGCTCCTCCGCCAGCCGCGTCGCCGTGTCCGGGGCCTGGAGCAGCCGCTGCTTCGCCGGGACGTCCAGCACCGCCGCCGCGGCCACCAGGTACGACACCACCGAGGGCTCGTCGGGCAGTTCGGCGCCCGTCAGGGACCGCTCGCGAGCCCCGGCCAGCCGCTTCTGGTAGTTGCGGAAGGCACGCAGCACACCCTCTGCGAGGACCCCGGCGCCGTCGCCCGCGTCCTCCGGGAGCTCCTCCAGGTCCGCCGTCAGGAAGGGCCCCGAGGAGTCGACCGAGAGCAGCCGGACCCGCGTCGTACCGGTCGCCAAGACCTCGAAGGTGCCGTCCTCCCGCTCCCTGATCGTCGCCGCCTCCGCGATGCAGCCCACCCGGTGGAACGCCTGGATCGGGTCCGACCCGAAACCCGCGGCCGGGCCGCGCTCCGGCATGGACGTCGGGTCCGGCAGGCCGGACGCGGTCGGGGCGGCCTCCCGGCCGTCGCGGATCGCGACGACGGCGAAACGGCGCGGCTCGTCCTCGCCCGACTTCAGCAGCTCGCGCATCATGGCGCGATAACGCTCCTCGAAGACGTTCAGCGGGAGGACGAGGCCCGGGAACAGCACCGAGTTCAGCGGGAAGAGGGGCAGGCGAACGGTGGTCACGACGCACAGGGTAATCGTCCGCGGACGCAGCCCGTCACCCCCCGCCGCAGCAGTCGGGGGGCCTCCGCCGCCGGCCCCGGAGCCGGATCCCGCCGCCGAATCGGCGCGGCGCCCGGGGACGGCCGGATCCGCCGGTCCCCCGTCCGGGCCGGCCCGCTCCGGCGGTTCCGCCCGGCCGCCGCGCACGTGCGGGTGAACGCCCACGGGCGCCTGTGGTGCCCGTGGCGTGTATCAGCCAGTGATACGGGCGGACGGTGGCGCGTGGCGGTCTGAGAGAATTGGGAGGTGATCTCTCGTATCGACCTGCGCGGTGACGCCCTCCCCGAGGGCGGCGCCCTGCGCGATCTGCTGCCCCGTGCCGAGTTCGACGTGGAAGCCGCCCTGGAAAAGGTGCGGCCCATCTGCGAGGACGTGCATCATCGTGGCACGGCGGCGCTGATCGAGTACGCGCAGAAGTTCGACGGAGTGACGTTGGAGCAGGTCAGGGTGCCCGCTGAGGCTCTCAAGGCCGCCCTCGACGCGCTCGATCCGGCCGTCCGCGCAGCCCTTGAGGAGTCGATCCGGCGGGCCCGGACGGTGCACCGCGAGCAGCGCCGCACCGAGCACACCACCCAGGTGGTCCCCGGCGGCACCGTGACCGAGAAGTGGGTTCCGGTGGAGCGTGTGGGGCTGTACGCCCCGGGCGGCCGCTCGGTCTACCCGTCGTCCGTCGTCATGAACGTGGTGCCGGCCCAGGAGGCGGGCGTCGAGTCGGTCGCGCTCGCGTCCCCGCCGCAGAAGGAGTTCGGGGGCCTGCCGCACCCGACCATCCTCGCCGCCTGCGCCCTGCTCGGCGTGGACGAGGTGTACGCGGTCGGTGGCGCCCAGGCCGTGGCGATGTTCGCCTACGGGACCGAGGACTGCCGTCCCGCCAACATGGTCACCGGCCCCGGCAACATCTGGGTCGCCGCCGCCAAGCGCTACTTCACCGGACGCATCGGCATCGACACCGAGGCCGGCCCGACCGAGATCGCCGTCCTCGCCGACTCCACGGCCGACCCGGTCCACGTCGCTGCCGACCTCATCAGCCAGGCGGAGCACGACCCGCTGGCCGCGGCCGTCCTCGTCACGGACTCCGCCGAGCTCGCGGACGCGGTCGAGAAGGAGCTGGAGCCGCAGGTCGCCGCGACCAAGCACGTCGAGGACCGGATCAAGCCCGCCCTCGCCGGCAAGCAGTCCGCGATCGTCCTGGTCGACAGCCTGGAGGACGGTCTCAAGGTTGTCGACGCCTACGGCGCCGAGCACCTGGAGATCCAGACCGCCGACGCGGCCGCCCTGGCCGCCCGCGTCCGCAACGCCGGCGCGATCTTCGTCGGCCCGTGGGCCCCGGTCTCCCTCGGCGACTACTGCGCCGGCTCCAACCACGTGCTGCCCACCGGCGGCTGCGCCTGCCACTCCTCGGGCCTGTCCGTGCAGTCCTTCCTGCGCGGCATCCACATCGTCGACTACACCCGCGACGCCCTCGCCGAGGTCACCCACCACGTGGTCACCCTGGCCGAGGCGGAGGACCTGCCCGCCCACGGTGCCGCCCTCAAGGCACGCTTCGGATGGAAGGTGCCCACCCCGTGAGCATCGGCATCGACGACCTCCCCATCCGGGACGAACTGCGCGGCAAGAGCCCGTACGGCGCCCCGCAGCTGGACGTGCCGGTTCAGCTGAACACCAACGAGAACCCCTACGAGCTGCCCGCGGAGCTCGTCGCGCGCATCGCCGAGCGCGTCGCCGAGGCCGCCCGCACCCTCAACCGCTACCCGGACCGGGACGCGGTCGAGCTGCGCACCGAGCTGGCCGCCTACCTCACGCGTACCGGCAAGCACCCGGTCACGCGGGAGAACGTATGGGCCGCCAACGGCTCCAACGAGGTCATCCAGCAGCTGCTGCAGACCTTCGGTGGGCCGGGCCGCACCGCGATCGGCTTCGAGCCCTCCTACTCCATGCACGCGCTGATCTCCCGCGGTACCGGCACGGAGTGGATCTCCGGCCCGCGCCGCGAGGACTTCCGCATCGACGTGGCGGCCGCGGAGCGGGCGATCGCACAGTACGCCCCCGACGTCGTCTTCATCACCTCGCCCAACAACCCCACGGGCACCGCCGTCGAGGCGGAGACCGTCCTGGCCCTCTACGAGGCGGCCCAGGCGGCCAAGCCCTCCCTCGTCATCGTCGACGAGGCCTATGTGGAGTTCAGCCACCGGGACTCCCTGCTGCCCCTCATCGAGGGCCGCCCCCACATGGTGGTGTCCCGGACCATGTCCAAGGCCTTCGGCGCGGCCGGCCTGCGCCTGGGCTACCTGGCCGCGCACCCCGCCGTCGTCGACGCCGTGCAGCTGGTGCGCCTGCCGTACCACCTGTCCGCCGTCACCCAGGCGACGGCCCTGGCGGCGCTGGAGCACACCGACACCCTGCTCGGCTACGTCGAGCAGCTCAAGTCCGAGCGGGACCGCCTGGTCGCCGAACTGCGCGCCATCGGCTACGAGGTCACCGAGTCCGACGCGAACTTCGTCCAGTTCGGGACGTTCGAGGACGCGCACACCGCCTGGCAGAAGATCCTCGATCACGGGGTCCTGGTCCGGGACAACGGCGTACCCGGCCGGCTGCGGGTCACCGCCGGCACCCCGGCAGAGAACGACGCGTTCCTGGAAGCGGTTCGCGCACTGAAGAAGGAGCAGCACGCATGAGCCGCATCGGACGGGTCGAACGGACCACCAAGGAGACCTCCGTCGTCGTCGAGATAAACCTCGACGGAACCGGCCGGGTCGACGTCTCGACGGGCGTGGGCTTCTACGACCACATGCTCGACCAGCTCGGCCGCCACGGCCTCTTCGACCTCACCGTCAAGACCGACGGCGACCTGCACATCGACTCCCACCACACCATCGAGGACACCGCCCTCGCGCTCGGCGCCGCCTTCCGGCAGGCGCTCGGCGACAAGGTGGGCATCTACCGCTTCGGCAACTGCACCGTGCCGCTCGACGAGTCCCTCGCCCAGGTGACCGTCGACCTGTCCGGCCGCCCCTACCTCGTGCACACCGAGCCCGAGAACATGGCGCCGATGATCGGCGCCTACGACACGACGATGACCCGGCACATCCTGGAGTCCTTCGTCGCGCAGGCCCAGATCGCCCTGCACGTCCACGTCCCGTACGGGCGCAACGCCCACCACATCGTGGAGTGCCAGTTCAAGGCCCTCGCCCGCGCGCTGCGCTACGCCGCCGAGTTCGACCCGCGCGCCGCCGGCATCCTGCCCTCCACGAAGGGCGCCCTCTAGCAGTGAACGGGCTGAACACCATCCTGATCGTCCTCGGCCTCTTCCTGGCCGGGGGCGTCTACTCCTTCCAGAAGCAGCAGATGCCCAAGTCGGTCATCATCCTGCTCGCCCTCGCCTCCGCGATGTGTCTGGCAGCCGGAGTCCTGCGAATCCAAGGAATCTGGGAATGAGCACAGCACACCCCACCAAGAAGGTCGTGGTCCTCGACTACGGTTTCGGCAACGTCCGCTCCGCCGAACGCGCCCTCGCGCGCGTCGGCGCGGACGTCGAGATCACCCGCGATTACGACAAGGCCATGGACGCCGACGGACTCCTCGTCCCCGGCGTCGGCGCCTTCTCCGCCTGCATGCGGGGACTCAAGGACGTCCGCGGCGACTGGATCATCGGCCGCCGCCTCTCCGGCGGACGCCCGGTCATGGGCATCTGCGTCGGCATGCAGATCCTCTTCGAGCGCGGCATCGAGCACGGCGTGGAGACTTCAGGTCTCGACGAGTGGCCCGGCACGGTCGGCCCGCTCAAGGCCCCGGTCGTCCCGCACATGGGCTGGAACACCGTCGAGGCCCCGGCCGACAGCCAGGCCTTCGCCGGTCTGGACGCCGACGCACGCTTCTACTTCGTGCACTCCTACGCGGCGCGCGAGTGGACCCTGGAGACGACCAACCCGCTGATCCGCGCCCCCAAGGTCACCTGGGCCACGCACGGCGAACGCTTCGTCGCGGCGGTGGAGAACGGAGCCCTGTGGGCGACCCAGTTCCACCCCGAGAAGTCCGGCGACGCCGGCGCCCAGCTCCTCACCAACTGGATCGAGACCCTCTGATGCCGAACCCGCTCGAACTCCTTCCCGCGGTCGACGTCCGCGACGGCCAGGCCGTCCGCCTCGTCCACGGCGTCTCCGGCAGCGAGACGTCCTACGGCTCCCCGCTGCAGGCCGCCCTCGCCTGGCAGGCCGCGGGCGCCGAATGGCTCCACCTGGTCGACCTGGACGCCGCCTTCGGCACCGGCGACAACCGTGCCCTGGTCGCCGAGATCACCCGCGCCATGGACATCAAGGTCGAGCTGTCCGGCGGCATCCGCGACGACGCCTCGCTCGCCGCGGCCCTCGCCACCGGCTGCACCCGCGTCAACCTCGGCACCGCGGCCCTGGAGACCCCCGAGTGGGCCGCCAAGGCCATCGCCGAGCACGGCGACAGGATCGCCGTCGGCCTCGACGTGCGCGGCACCACCCTCAAGGGCCGCGGCTGGACCAGCGAGGGCGGCGACCTCTACGAGACCCTGGCCCGCCTCGACTCCGAGGGCTGCGCCCGCTACGTCGTCACCGACATCGGCAAGGACGGCACGCTCACCGGCCCCAACCTGGAGCTGCTGCGGAGCGTCTGCGCCGCCACCGACCGGCCCGTCGTCGCCTCCGGAGGCATCTCCTGCCTCGACGACCTGCGGGCCCTGTCCGAGCTGGTGCCGCTGGGCGTCGAGGGCGCGATCGTCGGCAAGGCCCTGTACGCCAAGGCCTTCACCCTGGAAGAAGCCCTGAAGGTGGTCTCCGCATGAGCAACACCTCCGACGCCGGCGCCGTGCGCCGCATCTCCTCCGGCGGCCCCTACGAGGACGTCATCGGCTACTCCCGAGCCGTGCAGCTGCCCAACGGCCTCGTGCTGGTCTCCGGCTGCACCGCGGCCGATGCGGGCGGCCCGTACGACCAGACCGTCGCGGCCTTCGGCGTCGCCTTCAAAGCCCTCGCCCAGGCCGGCCTCGGCCCCGAGGACGTCGTCCGCACCCGCATGTACCTGACGCACGCCCGCGACGTGGACGAGGTGGGCCGCGCCCACAAGGAGCTCCTCGACGCGGTCCGCCCGGCCGCGACGATGCTCATCGTCTCCGGCTTCGTCGACCCGTCGATGGTCGTCGAGGTGGAGGTCGAGGCGTACCGGGCGGTGCCCGCATGAGCCTCGCCGTACGCGTGATCCCCTGCCTGGACGTGGACAACGGCCGGGTCGTCAAGGGCGTCAACTTCCAGAACCTGCGCGACGCGGGCGACCCGGTGGAGATGGCCAAGCTGTACGACGCCGAAGGCGCCGACGAGCTGACCTTCCTCGACATCACCGCGTCCTCCGGCAACCGCGAGACCACCTACGACGTGGTGCGCCGCACCGCCGAGCAGGTCTTCATCCCGCTGACCGTGGGCGGCGGCGTCCGCACGGCCGACGACGTCGACAAGCTCCTGCGCGCGGGAGCGGACAAGGTGGGCGTGAACACGGCCGCCATCGCCCGGCCCGAGCTGATCCAGGAGATCGCGGAGCGGTTCGGCCGGCAGGTCCTCGTCCTGTCGGTCGACGCCCGCCGCACCGGGTCGGGGTCCTTCGAGGTCACCACGCACGGCGGTCGCCGGGGCACCGGCATCGACGCCGTCGAGTGGGCCCACCGGGCAGCGGAGCTGGGGGCCGGTGAGATCCTGCTGAACTCGATGGACGCCGACGGCACCAAGGACGGCTACGACACCGAGATGATCGCGGCGGTCCGTAAGCACGTCACCGTGCCGGTGATCGCCTCGGGCGGCGCGGGCCGCCTCGCGGACTTCGCCCCGGCGATCGAGGCGGGAGCGGACGCCGTGCTCGCGGCATCCGTCTTCCACTTCGGCGACCTCCGCATCTCCGAGGTCAAGGCCGCCCTCCGCGAAGCCGGTCACCCCGTCCGCTAGGTCTGTCCCGCGCCGGGTGGGAGCACCGCCCGGCGCGGGCCATGGTCCGGAGTCGGTCACAGCGCCGGGGCGGGTCGCGGACGTCCCGCCTGCCCCGCGGCGCCCGGCGCGCACGCTCACCGCACGCCTAGAGGCCCAGTTCGGCCACCGTCAGTTTGGCCACGGCCTCCTGCTCGCCGTCCAGCGTCACCGCGGCGGACGCCTGCCGGCCGAAGCAGAACAGCGTCAGCTCGCCCGGCTCGCCCGTCACCGTGACCACCGGCGCACCCTTGTGCGCCACCGCGGTCTGCCCGTTCGGGCGCCTCAGCACCAGACCCACCGGCGAACGGCGCCCCGTCAGCCGTGCCATCTTCTCCAGACGGGACCACAGCGCGTCCGAGAACACCGGGTCCAGCTCCCGCGGGGACCAGTCCGGCTGGGCCCGGCGGACGTCCTCCGCGTGGACGTAGAACTCCACCGCGTTCGCCGCCTCGTCGATCTGCTTCAGCGCGTACACCGACATCCGCGGCGGCCCGGTGCGGATCAGCCGGACGAGCTCCTCGTACGGCTTGGCGGCGTACTCGGCCATCGCCGCGTCCAGCCGCCCCTTCAGCACGTTCAGCAGCAGGCCGCCCGCCGCGTCCGGCCGCCGCTCCCGCACCACCACGTGCGCGGCCAGCTCGCGGCACCTCCAGCCGGTGCACAGCGTGGGGGCCTCGGGGCCGGCCGCCTCCAACAGGTCCGCCAGCAAAAGGCGTTCACGCTTCGCATGGGTAGACATGCGGGCCAGCCTACGGCCGGAACGCGCCGGATGCCCGCCCATCGGACGGACATGGATCACCACACCCATCCGGGCCCGGCACAATGGGCCCATGAGTACGCCCCCCCGCCCCGGCAACCTCGACCCCGCCATCGCCGCGCGCCTCAAGCGCTCCGCCGACGGCCTGGTACCGGCCATCGCCCAGCAGTACGACACCGGTGAGGTGCTCATGCTCGGGTGGATGGACGACGAGGCCCTGCACCGCACCCTGACCACCGGCCGCTGCACGTACTGGTCCCGCAGCCGGCAGGAGTACTGGGTGAAGGGGGACACGTCCGGCCACTTCCAGCACGTCAAGTCCGTCGCCCTCGACTGCGACGCCGACACCGTGCTCGTCAAGGTCGACCAGGTCGGAGCCGCCTGCCACACCGGATCCCGCACCTGCTTCGACGACGACGTCCTCCTCCGCGCAGCCGACTAGGTAGGGGTCCCCACGCAATGGATCTTGAGACGTTCCGCAAGCTCGCGGCCGACCGCCGCGTCATCCCCGTGAGCCGCAAGCTGCTCGCCGACGGGGACACGCCCGTCGGGCTCTACCGCAAGCTGGCCGCCGAACGCCCCGGCACCTTCCTCCTGGAGTCCGCGGAGAACGGCCGGTCCTGGTCCCGGTACTCCTTCGTCGGGGTCCGCAGCGACGCGACCCTGACCGTCCGGGACGGGCGCGCGCACTGGATCGGCACCCCGCCCGTCGGCGTACCCACCGACGGCGACCCCCTCGACGCCCTGCGCGCCACCGTCGAGACCCTGCACACCCCCCGCGACCTCGCGGGTGGCATGCCCCCCTTCACCGGAGGGATGGTCGGCTACCTCGGCTACGACATCGTCCGCCGCCTGGAGCGCATCGGCGAGCACGGCAGCGACGACCTTGAACTGCCCGAGCTGACGATGCTGCTCACCTCCGACCTCGCGGTGCTGGACCACTGGGACGGCACCGTCCAGCTCATCGCCAACGCCATCAACCACAACGACCTCGACTCCGGCGTCGATGAGGCCCACGCGGACGCCGTGGCCCGGCTGGACGCCATGGAGGCGGACCTGGCGCGGCCCGCGCCCTACGTCCCGGCCCCGCTGCCCGCCTCCGCGCTCCCGGAGTACTCCGCCCTGTGGGGCGGCGAGGAGTACCAGGCGGCCGTCGAGGACATCAAGGAGCGCATCCGGGCCGGCGAGGCCTTCCAGGTGGTGCCCTCGCAGCGGTTCGAGACCTCCTGCGAGGCCTCCGCGCTGGACGTCTACCGGGTGCTGCGCGCCACGAACCCGTCCCCGTACATGTACCTCTTCCGCTTCGAGAACGGCTTCGACGTGGTCGGGTCGAGCCCGGAGGCGCTGGTCAAGGTCGAGGACGGGCGGGCCATGGTCCATCCCATCGCCGGCACCCGCCACCGGGGCGCCACCCCGCAGGAGGACAACGACCTCGCCGAGGAACTGCTCGCCGACCCCAAGGAGCGCGCCGAGCACCTGATGCTCGTCGACCTCGGCCGCAACGACCTCGGCCGGGTCTGCGCACCGGGGTCCGTCGAGGTCGTCGACTTCATGTCGATCGAGCGCTACTCCCACGTCATGCACATCGTCTCCACCGTGACGGGACGCGTGGCCGAGGGGAAGACCGCCTTCGACGTGCTCACGGCCTGCTTCCCGGCGGGCACCCTCTCCGGCGCCCCCAAGCCGCGCGCCATGCAGATCATCGAGGAACTGGAGCCCTCCCGCCGCGGCCTCTACGGCGGCTGCGTCGGCTACCTGGACTTCGCGGGGGACTCCGACACGGCCATCGCCATCCGAACGGCGCTGCTGCGCGACGGTACGGCGTACGTGCAGGCGGGGGCCGGTGTCGTCGCCGACTCCGTGCCCGAGCTGGAGGACAACGAGTGCCGCAACAAGGCCGCCGCCGTGCTGCGGGCCGTGGCTGCGGCGAACCGCCTGAGCGGCTCCTGAGGGCGTAGGGGATAGTGGGGTGCGTGAGTGCCGTACCCCCGCCCCGATCCGAAGCCTCCGCCGAGTCCGAGGCCCCCGACAGCCGCAGCAGCCGCCGCAGCGTGGCCGCGGCGCTGCTGCTCGGCGCGCTCGGCGCCACCGTGGTCCTGCTGGCCTCCGGCCGGGTCTGGGCCCGGGGCACGGCCGCCATCGGCAGCGACTCGCTCCAGCTGAGCGCCGACGGGCGGGCCGTGACCGGGCTCCCCGCGGCCCTGGCCATCGTGGGACTGGCCGCGCTGGTCGCCGTCTTCGCCGTCCGGGGCAAGGGTCGGCTCCTGGTGTCGGGCCTGCTCGCGCTCAGCGGCCTCGGTGCGGCGCTGTCGGCCCTCTTCGGCTCCGACGGACGCACCGCCCTGGACGCCCAGGCGGTCCGCTCGACCGCGGACAACGCGGCGCACGTGGCCGGCCTCACGCAGACCACGTGGCCGTACGTGACGGCCGCCGGCGCGGTCCTCATCCTGGCCGCCGGGCTGCTGGCACTGCGCTTCGGCAGCGGCTGGCCCGCGATGGGCGGCCGCTACGAGCGTGACGGCACCCCCCGCCCACGGGCCGTGGCGGCGGTTGATCCGGACCGGCCGGAGGATCTGTGGAAGGCTCTGGACCGCGGCGAGGACCCGACCACGGGCCCGAGCGGCGACCGGACCCGCTGACCGGGCCCCTCGCCCGGCCCCGAGCCGACCCCCCCTGGACGGCGAGGCCGCCCGGTGCGGGACAATGTCACCGAGCGTCCGACCCGGACCACACGTTCGACGAAGCAGTGCGACAGAGCAAACGAGGAGCAACTCATGGCGGGCACGAGCCACGGACACACCCCGGCCGCCTGGACCGGTGTCATCATCGCCTTCATCGGTTTCTGCATCTCCGGCGCCTTCATGGTGCTCGCGAACCCGATCGGGTTCTGGGCCGGGATGGTCGTCGTCGCGCTCGGCGGGGTCGTCGGCCTGGGGATGAAGGCCGCGGGCATGGGCGCGCCGAAGGCCACCCACAAGGACCTCGCCGAGGTCATCGCCGCGAACAAGGTCCCCGCCAAGGCCTGAGCGCGCCACCTGCGCCGGTCCTGGAAGAGAGCCGAAAGGCGCGGCCCCGCCGGGCTGCGCCTTTTGTCGTGAGCGGAGAGAATCAGCAGGTGGACGCCTCCAGCACCCCCGACGCCGTACCCGGCCCGCAGGCCGGCCCCGCGGGTCCCGCCCTGCCCGCCGGCCCCCGCGGTCCCGTCGAGCGGGCCTCCCTGGCCAGGCGGCTCGCCGTCCCGGCGTCCTACCTGGCCGCGGTCGGCGCGGCGTTCGCGTACGTGGGCGCCGTGGACCCCAACGAGCCGGGCCACTACCCGGTCTGCCCGCTGCTGCAGCTGACGGGCCTCCTGTGTCCGGGCTGCGGCGGCCTGCGCAGCGCGCACGCGTTCGCCCACGGGGACCTGGCCGCTGCTTTCGGGTCGAATGCCCTCGCCGTCGTCGGCTACTTCGTCTTCGCGGGTTTCATGGCCCTGTGGCTGGTTCGCGCCTTCCGCGGCCGGCCGGCCCCCAGGATCGTCCTGCGTCCCGCCCACTCGTGGGCGGTGGGCGCGGTGGTACTGGTTTTCGCCGTTGTCCGAAATCTCTCTTTCGGGTCGGCGCTGGCGCCCTGAGCCCGGCGTACAGCCGGGATGAAGGGCGCATTCCGAATGTCCAGTTACTGGGACGCCGTCAACCGAGTGCGGAGGGCGACGCCTCCGCCGGATACCATTTGATGGCCGACCTTGCAGTGGTTCGTGTCTGCAGGGCGGCCGACCGTCATCGACCCGGAAGGGGGCCGCTCGCGTGAGTGTGCTCGACGAGATCATCGAAGGGGTCCGCGAAGACCTTGCCGAACGGCAGGCCCGCGTGAGCCTCGACGAGCTCAAGGAGCGTGCCGCCAAGGCGCCCCAGGCCAAGGACGGCGTCGCGGCCCTGCGCGGCGACGGCGTCAAGGTGATCTGCGAGGTCAAGCGCTCCAGCCCCTCCAAGGGCGCGCTGGCCGCGATCGCGGATCCGGCCGGGCTCGCCGCGGACTACGAGGCAGGCGGTGCGGCGGTCATCTCCGTCCTCACCGAGCAGCGCCGCTTCGGCGGCTCGCTGGCCGACCTGGAGGCCGTCCGCGCCCGCGTGGACATCCCGATCCTGCGCAAGGACTTCATCGTCACCGCCTACCAGCTCTGGGAGGCCCGCGCCTACGGCGCCGACCTCGCGCTGCTGATCGTCGCGGCTCTGGAGCAGGAGGCCCTCGTCTCCCTCATCGAGCGGGCCGAGTCCATCGGTCTCACCCCGCTCGTCGAGGTCCATGACGAGGAGGAGGTGGAGCGGGCGGTGGCCGCCGGCGCCAGAATCATCGGGGTCAACGCCCGCAACCTCAAGGACCTCAAGGTCGACCGCTCCACCTTCGAGCGCGTCGTCGGCGAGATTCCGCCCCACATCGTCAAGGTCGCCGAGTCCGGCATCCGCGGACCGCACGACCTGATCGCCTACGCGAACGAGGGCGCCGACGCCGTCCTCGTCGGTGAGTCCCTGGTCACCGGCCGCGACCCGAAGGCGGCCGTGGCCGACCTCGTCGCCGCCGGGGCCCACCCGGCCCTGCGCCACGGACGGAGCTGACCCTTCCCGTGACCCCTGACCGTCCCCGCGTCCGCGCGCGGTCCGCGCCGCCGGCATCCCGCCGCGGCCCGGGCGGCGTGCCGACGGCGTACGCGCCCCTGGCGCGCGGCTGCCGCCCCCGCGGCTGCCGCGCCCCGGCCCGGCGCGTCCACGGGCGGCGGGTCCGGTACGTGATCGGCTCCGAGCCCGGCCAGGTCAACGGCATGCGATGGCGCCGCGGAGAAGCGCCGTAACGAGGGCTGCCGCGACCCGGTGCGCGAAGGCGTACCGCGTCGCCCGGCGGTCCCGTACGGCCCGCTGCCCGGGCCGACCGGCTCCGGGAGCGGGCTGCCCCGCACCGTACGCAGGACACCCCCAGCGGGGTGTGCGCGGCACGGGCGGGCGGCGCCCTACGGTGAAACCACCCGCCGCATCTCGCACCCGTAGGAGCACTGGACATGTCCAGCGAGTTCTTCATCCCGGACCCGGAGGGTCACGTTCCCAACGCCGAGGGTTACTTCGGCGACTTCGGCGGCAAGTTCATCCCGGAGGCGCTCGTCGCCGCCGTGGACGAGGTGGCCGTCGAGTACGAGAAGGCCAAGGAGGACCCGTCCTTCGCGGCCGAGCTGGGCGACCTCATGGTCAACTACACCGGCCGCCCGAGCGCCCTCACCGAGGTGCCCCGCTTCGCCGAGCACGCCGGCGGCGCTCGGATCTTCCTCAAGCGCGAGGACCTCAACCACACGGGCTCGCACAAGATCAACAACGTGCTGGGCCAGGCGCTGCTCACCCGGCGCATGGGCAAGACCCGCGTGATCGCCGAGACCGGAGCCGGCCAGCACGGCGTGGCCACCGCCACCGCCTGCGCCCTCTTCGGCCTTGAGTGCGTCATCTACATGGGCGAGATCGACACCCAGCGGCAGGCGCTGAACGTCGCCCGCATGCGCATGCTGGGCGCCGAGGTCATCGCGGTGAAGTCCGGTTCGCGGACCCTGAAAGACGCGATCAACGAGGCGTTCCGCGACTGGGTCGCCAACGTGGACCGCACCCACTACCTCTTCGGCACGGTGGCCGGGCCGCACCCCTTCCCGGCGATGGTCCGCGACTTCCACCGCGTGATCGGCGTCGAGGCCCGCCGCCAGATCCTGGAGCGCGCCGGCCGGCTGCCCGACGCCGTCGCGGCCTGCGTCGGTGGCGGCTCCAACGCCATCGGCCTCTTCCACGCCTTCATCCCGGACACCGACGTCCGCCTGGTCGGCTTCGAGCCCGCCGGGCACGGCGTCGAGACCGGCGAGCACGCGGCCACCCTGACCGCGGGCGAGCCCGGCATCCTGCACGGCTCCCGCTCCTACGTCCTGCAGGACGAGGAGGGCCAGATCACCGAGCCCTACTCCATCTCCGCCGGCCTGGACTACCCGGGCATCGGCCCGGAGCACTCCTACCTCAAGGACGCCGGCCGCGGCGAGTACCGCGCGGTCACCGACGACGCCGCGATGCAGGCCCTGCGCCTGCTCTCCCGCACGGAGGGCATCATCCCGGCGATCGAGTCGGCGCACGCTCTCGCGGGCGCCCTGGAGCTGGGCAGGGAGCTGGGCAAGGACGGCCTGCTGGTCGTCAACCTGTCCGGCCGCGGCGACAAGGACATGGACACGGCGGCCCGCTACTTCGGGCTGTACGACGCAGAGACGGCCGAGGGGGAGTCGAAGTGAGCAACGGCAACATCCAGCTGCTGAGCGACACGCTCGCCAAGACGAAGTCCGAGGACCGCGCCGCGCTCGTCGCGTACCTGCCGGCCGGCTTCCCGACCGTCGACGGCGCCATCGACGCGGTCAAGGCCGTCGTCGAGGGCGGCGCGGACGTGGTCGAGATCGGCCTCCCGCACAGTGACCCGGTCCTCGACGGCGCCGTCATCCAGACCGCCGACGACATCGCCCTGCGCGGCGGAGTCAAGATCGCCGACGTGCTGCGCACCGTGCGCGAGGCCCATGAGGCGACCGGCGCGCCGATCCTGGTGATGACCTACTGGAACCCGATCGACCGCTACGGCGTGGAGCGGTTCACGGCCGAGCTGGCGGAGGCGGGCGGGGCCGGCTGCATCCTGCCCGACCTGCCGGTCCAGGAGTCCGCGCTGTGGCGCGAGCACGCCGCGAAGCACGGCCTGGCGACCGTCTTCGTCGTGGCGCCGAGCAGCAAGGACGAGCGTCTGGCCACCATCACGGCGGCCGGCTCCGGCTTCGTCTACGCCGCCTCGCTGATGGGCGTCACCGGCACCCGCGAGTCGGTCGGCAACCAGGCCCAGGACCTGGTGCGGCGCACCCGTGCCGCGGCCGGGGCCCGCGGCGGGCTCCCGGTCTGCGTCGGCCTCGGCGTCTCGAACGCGGCCCAGGCCAAGGAAGTGGCCGGCTTTGCCGACGGGGTGATCGTCGGCTCGGCCTTCGTGAAGCTGCTGCTGGACGCGCCGGACCTGCCGGCCGGGCTGGACGCCGTACGGGCGCTGGCGGGCGAACTTGCGGCAGGCGTACGCAGGAGCTAAGACAAAACCGACACCCGATCGGGTTCTGTAGTCCGATCGGGTGGAATGGCGGACAGGGAGGCACGCGAGTGCCTCCCTGCTTCGTTTGGCGGAGCGTGAGCGACAAGAACGACGGTGCCAACCGCGATGCGACGAAACGATCGGCCCGGGAGCGACTCCAAGCGGAGCGCGAGCGGCAGAAGACCCGGGACAAGCGCCGGCGGACCCTGATCGTGGCGGCGGCGGTGGTCGGCGTCCTGGGCCTGGCGACGGTCGTGGGCGTGATCGCGGCCAACGCCGGCAAGGACACCAGCGCCAAGGGCGGCCCGGTCGTCGCCCCCAGCGGCGCCACCGGCAAGGACGCTCTCGCGATCCAGACGGGCAAGCCCGAGGCGAAGGCCACCCTCACGGTGTGGGAGGACTTCCGCTGCCCGGCCTGCAAGTCCTTCGAGGACAACTACCGCGAGACCATCCACGAGCTGGAGGCCAAGGGCCTGCTCAAGGTGGACTACCACCTGGTCACGCTCATCGACGGCAACATGGGCGGCAGCGGCTCCCTGAAGGGGGCGAACGCGGCCGCCTGCGCCCAGGACGCCGGCAAGTTCACCGAATACCACGACGTCCTCTTCCAGAACCAGCCGGAGGAGATCGACGACGCCTACGGCAAGAACGCCAAGCTCCTGGAGCTCGCCGCCAAGGTCGACGGGCTGGTCACTCCCGCGTTCGAGGCGTGCGTCGAGCAAGGCACGCACAACAGCTGGGTGGCCAAGTCGCACGAGGCCTTCGCCGCCGGGAACTTCCGCGGCACGCCGACCGTGCTGCTCGACGGCAAGGACGTCTTCTCCGACCAGGCGGACCCGCTGACCCCGCAGAAGCTGAAGCAGAAGGTGGAGGCGGGCGCCCAGGGCTCCGGCGGGGCGGCCGGTGCCAAGGGCTCCGAGAAGGGCTCAGAGAAGGGCTCCGAGAAGGACACCGGCAAGAGCGGGGCGCAGGCCTCACCGTCGCCCTCCAGGACGGCGGCGAAGAGCTCCGCGAACAGCTCCGGGAGCGGCTCCGCGGCGGACTGACGTCCGCCGGTCCATGTGTGGATTTGGTTTCGACCCCGCCGGGCGGGTTGCGGTACGCACCGCCCGGCAGGGTAGCGTCAGGTCTGCCATGGACATTGCTTACATCCCCAGTCCGTCGACCGGCGTGATCCATCTCGGACCGATCCCGCTTCGCGGCTACGCGTTCTGCATCATCATCGGCGTCTTCGTCGCCGTCTGGCTCGGCAACAAGCGCTGGATCGCGCGCGGCGGAAAGCCGGGCACGGTCGCGGACATCGCCGTGTGGGCGGTGCCGTTCGGCCTGGTCGGCGGTCGCCTCTACCACGTGGTCACCGACTACCAGCTCTACTTCGGCGAGGGCCGCAACTGGGTCGACGCCTTCAAGATCTGGGAGGGCGGCCTCGGCATCTGGGGCGCGATCGCGCTGGGCGCGGTCGGAGCCTGGATCGGCTGCCGACTGCGCGGTATCCCGCTGCCGGCCTGGGCCGACGCCCTGGCCCCCGGCATCGCGCTGGCCCAGGCGTGCGGTCGCTGGGGCAACTGGTTCAACCAGGAGCTCTACGGCCGGGCCACGGACCTGCCCTGGGCGGTGGAGATCAGCGCCGGCCCGAACCGGGACGCCGGGACCTACCACCCGACCTTCCTGTACGAGTCGCTGTGGTGCGTCGGCGTCGCCTTCCTGGTGATCTGGGCCGACCGCCGCTTCACGCTCGGCCACGGGCGGGCCTTCGCCCTCTAC
Source organism: Streptomyces sp. NPDC058880 (assembly GCF_042742535.1). Taxonomy (NCBI): domain Bacteria; kingdom Bacillati; phylum Actinomycetota; class Actinomycetes; order Kitasatosporales; family Streptomycetaceae; genus Streptomyces; species Streptomyces sp. NPDC058880. The sequence goes on along the minus strand of NZ_JBHYMC010000042.1, from coordinate 27,977 downwards.
GTCGCCGCGTACTGCGTCGGCCGCGGCTGGATCGAGTACATGCGCGTCGACGAGGCGCACCACATCCTCGGCGTGCGGCTGAACGTCTGGACCTCGATCATCGTCTTCGTGCTCGCGGTGGTCTACCTGGTCGTCTCGGCGAAGCTGCGGCCGGGCCGCGAGGAGATCGTCGAGCCGGACGCCCCCGGCGGCGAGGGCGACAAGGGCGCGGCCAAGGCCGGGACCGAGGCCGACACCGAGGCCGAGGCCGAGGCCGAGACCGACACCGAGCCGGGGGCCGGGCCCGAGGCCAAGGCCGACGCCGCGCCCGTGGACGCCCCGCCGACCGGCGCCGGGAGCGCCGACACCGCGGTACGGCAGGGAGCGGTCAAGGCCGACCTGCGCAAGCCGGCCGTGGACGCCGGGGCCCCGGAGGCCGACACGCCCTGACCGCGAACCGGTCGGGAGAGGGGGTGCCGCACGCCATGCGGCACCCCCTCTCCCGTACCGGCCGGCGTCCGCGACGCGCCGCCCACGCGCGCCCCGGCCCAGGGCGCCCGGCGCGCGGTCCCGCGGTGCGGGCCCGGTGGCCCGCCCGGTGCGGCATCAGCGGACCGGCAGCCGGGCGGCCAGCGCCAGGGTGCGGTGGGCCGAGGCCACCACGGCCGGATCCACGAACCGCCCGTCGGGCAGCGCCAGCGCGCCGGGCGCGGCCCGCGCCGCGCCGAGCACCTCCATCGCGGCGTTCACCTCCTCCGGCGCCGGGAGATAGGCCCGCTCGATCACGGGGAGCTGACGCGGGTGGATCGCCGCCCGGCCGAGGAAGCCGAGGGACCGGCCGCGGGCGCAGGAGGCCGCCAGCGCCTCCAGGTCCCGGATGTCGGGGAAGACCGACTGGGACGGGGGAGCCAGCCCGGCCGCGCGCGCCGCGACCACCACCCGGGAGCGGCACCAGTCCAGCCCCTCCTCCGCACTGACCGCCAGATCCGCCCGCAGGTCCGCCTCGCCGAGGGAGAGCCCGCGCAGGGCCGGGTGCGCGCGGGCGATCCCGTGCGCGCGCTCCACGCCCAGCGCCGACTCCAGCAGGGCGTACAGGCCCACCCCGCCCGTGCGGTCGGCGGTCGCGGCGATCTGCTCCGGCGCGCTGACCTTGGGCAGCCGCAGCCCCGCGAGCCCGCGCAGCCCGGCGAGAGCGGCCAGGTCGGCGCCGCCCCACGGGGAGTCGATCGCATTGACGCGCACGTGGACGGGGACCGGCAGCGGTTCGGCGAGCAGCTCGACGGTGGCGGCACGGGCGTACTCCTTGCGCGAGACCGCCACCGCGTCCTCCAAGTCGACGATGACGGCGTCCGCCCCGCAGCCCAGTGCCTTGGCGACCACGGCCGGGCGGTCGCCCGGTGCGTACAGCCAGGTCAGGATCACAGGGCCCCCTCGGCGCGCAGTGCGGCGATCTCGGCGCCGGACAGTCCGAGCTCGGCCAGCACCTCGGTCGTGTCCGCGCCGTGCGGGCGGCCCGCCCAGCGGATCCCGCCCGGGGTCTCGGACAACCGGAACAGAATGTTCTGCATCCGCAGCGGCCCCAGCTCCGGATCCTCCACCTCGGTCAGCGTGTCGAGGGCCGCGAACTGCGGATCGTCCATCACGTCGCGCACGTCGTAGACGAGGGCGACCGCCGCGTCGGCCTCCTCGAAGGCGCAGACGACCTCCTCCGCCTTGTGGCGGGCGATCCATCCGCCGACGGCCTCGTCGAGGACGTCTGCGTGCCGGGCCCGCCCGGTACCGGTGGCGAACCAGGGCTCGGCGATCAGCTCCGGCCGGCCGACCAGCCGCACCACCCGCTCGGCGACGGACCGGGCGGAGGCGGAGACCGCCAGCCAGCGGCCGTCGGCGCTGCGGTAGGTGTTGCGGGGGGCGTTGTTGGCGGAGCGGTTTCCGGTGCGGGGCTGGACGTACCCCAGCTGGTCGTACCAGAGCGGCTGCGGGCCGAGCACGGTGAGAATCGGCTCGACGATGGCCAGGTCCACGACCTGCCCGTGTCCGGTGCGCTCCCGTCCGGCGAGCGCTGTCATCACGGCGTACGCGCAGGTCAGCGCTGCGATCGAGTCGGCGAGTCCGAAAGGCGGCAGGGTCGGCGGCCCGTCCGGCTCGCCGGTGGCCGCGGCGAACCCGCTCATGGCTTCGGCGAGGGTGCCGAAGCCGGGGCGGTGGGCGTACGGCCCCTGCTGGCCGAAGGCCGTGACACGGGCCAGGATCAGGCGCGGGTTGGCGTCGGAGAGTTCGGACCAGCCCAGGCCCCATTTCTCCAGGGTGCCGGGGCGGAAGTTCTCGATGACCACGTCGGCGGTGGCGGCGAGCCGCAGGAGGGTGTCCCGACCACCGGGGGTGGACAGATCGAGGGTCATGGTCCGCTTGTTCCGGCCGAGCAGTTTCCACCACAGGCCGATGCCGTCCTTGGCGGGGCCGTGACCGCGGGAGGGGTCGGGCAGGGCCGGGTGCTCGACCTTGACGACGTCGGCGCCGAAGTCGCCGAGCAGGGTCGCGGCGAGGGGTCCGGCGAAGAGCGTGGCGAGGTCGAGCACCCGCAGCCCGCGCAGCGGCCCCCGCCCCTGCCCCGGCCGGGTGGGGGCGGGCGGGCGCCCGGTCCGTGGCCGGGGCCCGCCGGGGCCCGCCGCCGGGTGGGGGCCCGGTGCGACGCCCGGCGGCACGGGCCCGGCCGCGGGGGCCGGCGGGCCGGCCCGGTTCGGTTCTGCGTCCCGGCCGCCACGGAGGGGGCGGGCTTCGGAGGGCGTCGGCCCGGCGCCGCTGCCCGACGGGGTGTCCGGGGTCACCAGCCGGCTCCGGTCCCGGCGCCGTCGGAACCGGTGGTCCGGCGGCCGCCGGGGCGGTCCGGGGGTACGGTCCCGGCCTCGTCGGCACCGGTGAGGGTGCCGCTCCCCGGCCGGGGGTCCGCCTGCCACGCGGCCAGGGCGAAGGCTTCCGTCTCGGCCCGGGTCGGCATCGAGTCCTGGGCGCCGTGGCGCTGCACCGAGAGCGCGGCCGCGGCCGAAGCCCAGCGCAGCGCCTCCGGCATCGGCCGGCCCTCGCCCAGGGCCACTGCCAGGGCCCCGACGAAGGTGTCCCCGGCCGCGGTGGTGTCCACCGCCCGGACCCGGGGCGCGGGCACCCGCAGCGGGTCCCGGCCGCGTGCCGCGTGGAGGACCCCGGCCGCGCCGAGGGTGACGACCACCTCGGGCACCGCGTCCAGCAGGGCCTCGGCGGCCTGCCGGGGGTCGGTCAGCCCGGTCAGGGCGGCGGCCTCGTGCTCGTTGGGCACCAGCAGGTCCGTGACGGCGAGCAGCTCGGCGGGCAGGGGCTGGGCGGGGGCCGGGGTGAGTACCGTACGGACACCCTGCGCACGGGCGGTGCGGGCCCCGGCGAGCACGGCGGGCAGCGGCAGTTCCAGCTGGAGGAGGAGGGCACCGGCGGCGGCGATCCGCGCCTCGTCCCCCGCCTCCAGACCGGTTACGCTGCCGTTCGCCCCCGGGACGACCACGATGCGGTTGCCGCCCTCGTCGTCCACGGTGATGTGCGCGGTGCCGCTGGCGCCCTCGACGGTGCGCAGCGCCGCCGTCTCGACGCCGGCGGCGGTGAGCGCGGAGCGCAGCCGTACCCCGAACTCGTCGGCCCCGACCGCGCCGATCATGACCACCTTCCCGCCGGAGCGGGCGGCGGCGACGGCCTGGTTGGCGCCCTTGCCGCCGGGGACGGTCCGGAACGCGCGACCGGTGACCGTCTCCCCGGCGAGCGGGGCCTTGGGGACGTAGGCGACGAGGTCCATGTTGGTGCTGCCGAGCACGGCGATGACCGTCATGAGCGTGCTGCCTCCTGTGCGGTGAGGTGGGCGAGGGTGTCGAAGCCGATGCCGTCGAAGCCGGGGACGGTACTGGCGAGGCGGTTCTTGAGCGGGGCGGTCCAGCGGTGCGGGATCCGTTCGGGTGCCCCGGCGAGGAGGCCTGCGAGGGCCCCGGCGGTGGCCCCGTTGGAGTCGGTGTCCCAGCCGCCGGACACGGCACGGCAGACGGAGCGGGTGAAGTCCCCGTCGGCATGGGTGAGGGCGGCTGCGATCAGGGCGGTGTTCGGGACGGAGTGGACCCAGTGGTAGTGCCCGAAGCGGGCGTGCAGCCGGTCGACGACGCGGTCGAAGTCGGCCTCCTCGGCGGCCGTGCGGATCCCGAAGCGGATCGCCCCGGCGAGACGGGAGCGGGGCGGTACGGCGGCCAGCCCGGTCCGCAGCGCGGTGTGGACGTCCGCGCGGCCGGTGGCGGCCGCGGCGGTGGCGGCGGCGACGAAGAGGGCGGCGTAGACGCCGTTGCCGGTGTGGGTGAGGGCGGCGTTCCGGTAGGCCTGGGCCGCGGCGGCGGCCGGGTCGCCCGGGTTGGTCCAGCCGTGCACGTCGGCGCGGATGAGTGCACCGATCCATTCGCGGAACGGGTTGTGGTGGGTGGCGGTCTCGGGGGGCTCCAGCCCGAGCAGGAGGTTGCGGTACGCGACGCGCTCGGCGGTGAAGGTACGCCCGGCGGGCAGCTCGTCCAGCCACAGGCGGGCGAGGTCGGCGGTGGTGAAGGCCTTGCCGTGGCGCTGGAGCAGGAGGAGGCCGAGGAGGGGGTGGTCGAGGTCGTCGTCCTCGGGCATGCCGTCGATGTTCTCGGCGAGGCAGGTGGGTGCGGAGCGGCGGTTCCAGGGGTACGCGGCCAGCAGCTCCGCCGGGACGTCGCGGGCGCTGAACCAGTCGTCCAGCGGCCAGTTCCCGGCGGCGCGGGCCAGCGCCCTGATCCCCTCCAGCGGCAGCTTCTCGACGGGCTTCCCGAGCAGACACCCGGCGGCCCGCCCGACCCAGGCGGCTTCGAGCCGGCTGCGCAGCCCGTCCCCGCCCGGCCCCGCCCCCGGTCCGGACTTCGCGCGGGGCGCCGGCCGGGAGTCCCGGTCCGGGGCGGGCCGGGGCGTCGCGGGAGCGGGTGCGCCGGTCGTCGTGCAGGCGGCGGCGATGGCCGCCCATGCGGTGGGCTCGTCGGCGGCCAACGGCGAGGGCAGGAGGGCGAGTTCGTCCAGCAGGCGGGAGGCCAGCGCCCGCAGGTGCGGGGACGCCGGGACGGGAGAGGCCCCGGCGCGCTCCGGCGCCGGGTGGCCGCCCGCGGCGGACCAGGTCCGCAGGGCGGGGCCGGGGTCCCGGCCGTCCTCGGCCGCCTGACGCAGCTCGTGCCCGAGCAGGTCCTCGGGCTGCGCCCAGGTCAGACGCACGCCGCCGACCGGGCCGGGTCCGGCAGGGCGTTCCCGGGCCGCTGCCGCTGCCGCTGCCGCTGCCGCTGCCGCTCCGCTCGGGGTGACGGCCGCTGCCGGGGAGCCGAACGGCGGTTCCGGCGTGCCCGGTGCCGATCCGGTGCCGGGCTTCGGGCCCGCACCGGGGGCGGAGCCGGTGACCGCCCTCGGCGGTGTCGCGGCGGTCCGGGGGGCCGGGCGGGTGGGGCCCGGGCTCCCGGACCGGGGCGCGGGGCCGGCCGGAGGGGGGCCGCAGGGGGACGGGGGCGTCGGCGGGGGCATCAGGGGGTCGCGATCGCGGCGAAGGCCGACTCGTGGGCGCGGCGGCGGGCCCGGTCGCGGGCGAAGACCTCCCGGGCCACGGCGGCCAGCGCGACGGCCGGGGCGTGCAGGTCCAGGCGGCTGGCTCCGGCGACCTGTTTGGCCCAGACCGCCGGGACCGCGGCCTCGCCGCCCAGGGCTCCGGCGATCGCCCCCGCCATGGTGGCGATGGAGTCGCAGTCCCGCCCGTAGTTGACGGCCCCGAGCACGGCCGTCTCGTACCGTCCGTCCGCGACCAGCAGCATCCCCAGCGCGATCGGGAGCTCCTCGATGGCATGGAGGCGGGACGGGCGGCGGGCGTCGAGCGACGGGGTGCGGTAGTCCGGGCCGACCGAGTCGTAGGGGGCCACCGCCGCCCGCAGCGGGGCGAGCGCCGACTCGAAATCCCGGTACCGGCACGCCACTTCGCCGACGGCGGCGATCGCCGCGCGCGTGCCGTCCTTGGCCAGGGACAGGGCTGCCTGCACCACCGAGGCGGCCGTCGCCCCCGGCAGGCACGCCGCCGCCACCGCCGCCGCGAAGACGCCCGCGGCCTCCCGCCCGTACGAGGACTGGTGCGCCCCGGCGACGTCCAGGGCCTCGGCGTAGGCCCCGGCCGGGTTGCCCGCGTTGACGATGCCCACCGGGGCCATGTACATGGCCGCGCCGCAGTTGACGATGTTGCCGGTGCCGGCCTCGCGCGGATCCGCGTGTGCGTAGTGCAGGCGGGTCACCATCCACTTCTCCGCGAGGAAGATCCGCTGCAACGGCAGTGCCTCGGCCTCCAGTTCGGGGATCCAGCGCGGGGTGGTCATCAGATCGGGGACCAGGTGCTCGGCGACGGCGTACGCGTCGAGGTGGTCCCGTACCGTCTCGTACACCCGTACCAGCGCGTGCGTCATCAAGGTGTCGTCCGTGACGTGTCCGTCGCCTTTGTGGTACGGCGCGATGGGGCGGGCGGTGCGCCAGTTCTCGTGCCACGGGCCGACGACGCCGTGCACGCGGCCGCCGTGCCGTTCGACGATCTGGTCCGGGGTCCAGCCCTCCACCGGGCCGCCGAGGGCGTCGCCGACGGCGGCGCCGACGAGGGCCCCGAGGGCCCGGTCCTCCAACGTGAGCGTCATGTCCGAATCATCCCTTGGGTGAGGTGAGTTCCGTCCGTGCGAGGAGCGTGGCGAGTTCGACCAGGTCGGTGCCGGCGAGGCGGGGGAGGGCGCACCCCGAGAGGGTGCGGCAGGCCTCGCGCCAGGCGGCGGGAACGGAGTCGCCGCCGCCGATCGCGCCGGTGAGCGCGCCGGCCAGGGCGGGAGCGGAGTCCGCGACGCGGGACAGGCATGCGGCGGCCGGCACGGCCTCGCCCGTCCTGCCGCGTGCGGCGGTCGCCAGGGCGAGGGCGACGGGGACGGTCTCGGCGGCGGCGATGCCGTAGCTGTACACGTGGTCCACGATCTCGTGCTCAAGGGTCGGGACGATGGCGAACGCGCCGCCGTCCGCATGGGCGCGGGCCAGACCGACGGCGTGCCGGGCGTTGCGGCCGATCTCGGTGGCAGCGGGCAGCCGGGCGAGCGCGGCGTCGACGGCGGCGTCGACGTCCGCCGTGGTCAGGGCGGTGGCGATGGCGGCGGCCATGGCGCGGGCGCCGTGCACGCCGTCGCCGTCCTGGGTGTAGCGGGCGTCGAACTCGGCGAGGTCGGCGGCGGCCCCGGCGTCGCCGGGGTGCACGACGGCGAGCACGCAGGCGCGGACGCAGGCGGCGTCGTCGAAGTAGTGCGGGTTGTCGTGGCCGGTGGCCGGCGGGCGCAGGCCCGCGGCGAGGTTGCCGAGGCCGGCGCGTACCGAGATCCGCGCGCGCAGGGGCAGGACGGCGGACTCCACCTCGGGTGCGCGTTCCGCTGCCGCGGCGACCTCGGAGGCGAGGGCGTTCCAGGCGAGGTCGATGGCGGCGCGCATGCGGCGGGAACGGGAGAGGTCGCTGAGCAGGACGCCCGCGGCGGTGAGCACGGACTCGGCGGCGAATGCCGCCCATTCGGCGTCGTCGGACGGGCCGAGGCGCAGTGGCTCCGGGGGCTGGTTGAGGGCGATGGGGACGGGGAGGGTGGTGGTGGCGTTCTGCTCGGCGAAGGTGTCGAGCTCGCGGGTGAGGCGGCGGGTCCACTGCGGCATCCGGCTGGCGCGGTGCCGGGCTGCGGGCCAGCCGGCCGCGTCGCCTGCGGCCAGCCCGAGCAGGAGGCCTTCGATGGGGCGCCGGTCCGCTGCCCGTTGTCCGGGCCGCGGGGCCGCCGCGGGCCGGATCACGGCCCGTAGTGCCGACGCCCCGCCGTGGGTGTCCGCCCGCACCGGCGGTCGCAGCGCCGCCGCCCCGCCCGCCGGCCCGGCCGGTCCGGGGCTCGCGGCCGCCGGCCCCGCCGGTCCGATCCGCGGCAGGGCCTGCGCCCTGCGGCCCGAGGTGTCGCCGGGGCCGGTCGCAGCCGCCTGCGGCCGCCCGTCCGGGCCGCGTCCGGCCAGGGCTTCCGCCCGGTCGGCCGGTGCGGGACGCCGCTGCCCGGCCGGGAGGGCCGGTGCGGGCTCGGGTGGGGTGGGTCCGGTCGCGGGGGACGGAGTCATCGGGCGGCCTCGTATTCCGGGGTGAGGAGGTCCGCGATGTCCAGGACGTGGTAGCCCCGCATCGACGGCAGGCAGCTTCCGCGCACCGGGCCGATGGCCGAGCCCCAGGCGGCGGGGATCGCCGCGGCGCCCGACATGGCGCCGGCCAGGGCGCCCGCCACCGCGGCGGTGGTGTCCGCGTCGCGGCCCATGTTCACGGCGGTGAGCACGGAGGAGGGGAAGTCGCCGCGGCAGGCGGCGAAGGCGCCGAACGCCAGGCCCACTGCCTCCGGCGCCAGGTCCGTCCAGGGGTAGCCGCCGATGACCACCGCCGAGCGCACCGCCCGTTCCCCGCGCGGGGCGGCGGTGACCGCCCGGCGCAGGGAACGGGCCGTCCACGAGTCAGACGGAATGACCGACAGGGCGGCGGAGACCACGGACGCCGCACTGCCGCCCGCCATGGCCGCCGCCACGCCCGCCGCCACCGCCTGGCCGCCGTAGATGCCCTCCCCGTCGTGACTGACCGTGCCGTCGATGGCGACCAGCCGCGCCGCCTCGGCGGGCCGGCCCGCCGCGAAGACCCCGAACGGCGCGGCCCGCATGGCCAGTCCGTCCGACCACGCGTGCCGGTGCTGCGCGGAAATGGGCGCGGCCAGGCCGCGGCGGAGGTTCTCCAGGGTGCCGCGCTCGGAGAACCCCGCCCCCCGGAAGGGGCCTTCGTCGAGGTCCGCGATCCAGTGGTGCCACGCCCGTTCGACATGGGAGACGGTGAGCGCCGAGCCGTGGCGGGCCAGGAGCAGCCCCGAGAAGATCGCGTACTCGGTGTCGTCGGTGCCTGCCGGGTCGTCCGACACGAAGCCCTCGATGCGGCCCCATCGCGCCCGGATTTCCGACGGCTTCATGTTCTCCGCGGGGGCGCCGAGCGCGTCGCCCACCGCGAGCCCCAGAAGAGCGCCCCTGGCCCGTTCCAGGAGGACCTGCGGATCGCATGCAATCTGCTTCACCGGCTCCATTGGCGCGCCTCTCCCACGTGGATGGGGCCCATCATGAGCCCATGGGGGATTTGTGCCATGACATACGGTTTGTCGCGCGCCGCGAAACACCCCGCGAACACCGGCGTCACCCGGTCGCCGACCCGCAAAACCGCAGGTAAGTACGGCCTTCCTTGCTGGCGGGCGACGGAAATCGTGCGTAGTTTCGAGGCGTTCAGGGGGAGCGGGGCGCGTCATGGCGTCCGCCACGACAATTGGGGAGACAGCACCACATGTCCATCATCGACGTCGAAGCGCCGCTGCACACCGCCCACCGCGACAACCACACCCACCGCGATGTCAACGGCGGATGGCTGAGGCCGGCCGTCTTCGGCGCGATGGACGGGCTCGTCTCCAACCTCGCCCTCATGACCGGCGTGGCCGGCGGAGCCGTCGCCCCGCAGACCATCGTGATCACGGGCCTCGCCGGACTCGCCGCCGGAGCCTTCTCGATGGCCGCCGGCGAGTACACCTCCGTGGCCTCCCAGCGCGAACTGGTCCTCGCCGAGCTCGACGTCGAGCGGCAGCAGCTGCGCAAGCACCCCGTCGACGAGATGGAGGAGCTGGCCGAGCTGTACGTCTCGCGCGGCGTCGAGCCGGCGCTCGCCCGCGAGGTCGCCCTGCAGCTGTCCCGCGACCCCGAGCAGGCCCTGGAGATCCACGCCCGCGAGGAGCTCGGCATCGACCCCGACGACCTGCCGTCGCCGCTCGTCGCCGCCGTCTCGTCCTTCGGTTCCTTCGCCCTGGGTGCGCTGCTGCCCGTACTGCCGTACCTGCTCGGCGCCACGGCCCTGTGGCCGGCGGTGCTGCTCGCGCTGGCCGGCCTCTTCGCCTGCGGCGCGGTCGTCGCCCGGGTCACCGCCCGGTCGTGGTGGTACAGCGGCCTGCGCCAGCTGCTGCTCGGCGGCGCGGCCGCCGGTGTGACGTACGTCCTGGGCACCTGGATCGGCGCGGCCATAGGCTGACGACCATCGGAGTGAGACACTATGCAGTACGCAACATAAGTAGTCCGTTACTCGGTGGTTTCGATCCCGTGTCCCCTGGGCATCACTCCAGGACTCCGGGCGGGCAATGATGCTCGCCCTGTATCGGGACCTTCGCCCCACGCACTGCGCCGGGATGCGCGGGAACACGCCGGGACCGCCCGGCGCCACCCCGCGATCCGCCCGTAGAGCGCCGCGGAAGTCCCCTCTTTCTGCCTCGCGCAGTGTCCGCATGCTGGAATGGCATATCCGCTTCTCGGGATTGTCGTCATCATGTAATCTGCACGAAATTTCGCAGAGGGCCAACGTCGTCCCTCGGCCAGCACATATGCCACGACGACGACGGGAGAGCCGATGCGTTCCGCATCCACGCACTCCGCGACCGGCCTGAACACCGCCTGGTCGCCCATGGACGGTCGCCCCGCCCAGCAGGGCATGTACGACCCGCGCAACGAGAAGGACGCCTGCGGCGTCGGATTCGTGGCGAACCTCACCGGCGAGGCCACCCACACCCTCGTTGAGCAGGCCCTGACCGTTCTGCGGAACCTCGAGCACCGTGGCGCCACCGGCTCCGAGCCGGACTCCGGCGACGGCGCGGGAATCCTGTCCCAGGTGCCGGACGCCTTCCTCCGCGAGGTCGCCGGATTCGAGCTCCCCGAGGCCGGCGCGTACGCCGTCGGCATCGCCTTCCTGCCCGCCGACGGCACCGCACAGGCCGTCGCCGCGGAGCGGATCGAGGCCATCGCCGCCGAGGAGAACCTCACGGTCCTCGGCTGGCGCGAGGTCCCGGTCACCCCCGACCTGCTCGGCAACGGCGCCCGCGCCACCATGCCGGCCTTCCGCCAGCTCTTCGTCTCCGGGGGCGGGGCGGCCGGCATCGAGCTGGACCGCAAGGCCTTCGTGCTGCGCAAGCGCGCCGAGCGCGAGGCCGGCGTGTACTTCCCGTCGCTCTCCGCCCGGACCATCGTCTACAAGGGCATGCTGACCACCGGCCAGCTGGAGCCCTTCTTCCCGGACCTCTCCGACCGCCGCTTCGCCTCGGCGCTCGCCCTGGTCCACTCCCGGTTCTCCACGAACACCTTCCCATCCTGGCCGCTCGCCCACCCGTACCGCTTCGTCGCGCACAACGGCGAGATCAACACGGTCAAGGGCAACCGGAACTGGATGAAGGCCCGTGAGTCCCAGCTCGCCTCGACCGCCTTCGGTGAGGGCGCGCTCGACCGCATCTTCCCGATCTGCACCCCGGACGCCTCCGACTCGGCCTCCTTCGACGAGGTCCTGGAGCTGCTCCACCTCGGCGGCCGGTCGCTGCCGCACAGCGTGCTGATGATGATCCCGGAGGCGTGGGAGAACCACACCTCCATGGACCCGGCCCGCCGCGCGTTCTACCAGTACCACTCCACGATGATGGAGCCCTGGGACGGCCCCGCCTGCGTCACCTTCACCGACGGCACCCAGGTCGGCGCGGTCCTCGACCGCAACGGCCTGCGCCCCGGACGCTACTGGGTCACCGACGACGGCCTCGTCGTCCTCGGCTCCGAGGTCGGTGTCCTCGACATCGACCCGGCCAAGGTCGTCCGCAAGGGCCGCCTGCAGCCCGGCAAGATGTTCCTCGTCGACACCGCCCGGAAGCGGATCGTCGAGGACGACGAGATCAAGGACGAGCTCGCCTCCGCCGCCCCGTACGCCGAATGGCTGGAGACCGGCGAGATCGAGCTGACCGACCTGCCCGAGCGCGAGCACATCGTGCACACGCACGCCTCGGTCACCCGCCGCCAGCAGACCTTCGGCTACACCGAGGAGGAGCTGCGCGTCATCCTCGCGCCGATGGCCCGTACCGGCGGCGAGCCGCTCGGCTCCATGGGCACGGACTCCCCGATCGCGGCGCTGTCCGAGCGCCCCCGGCTGCTCTTCGACTACTTCACCCAGCTGTTCGCGCAGGTCACCAACCCGCCGCTGGACGCCATCCGCGAAGAACTCGTCACCTCGCTGCTGTCGTCGATCGGCCCGCAGTCCAACCTGCTGGAGCCGACCGCGGCTTCCTGCCGCAGCGTCACCGTGCCCTTCCCGGTGATCGACAACGACGAGCTGGCCAAGCTCATCCACATCAACGCCGACGGCGACATGCCCGGGATGAAGGCCGCCACGCTCTCCGGCCTCTACCGGGTCTCCGGCGGCGGCGAGTCGCTCGCCGCCCGGATCGAGGAGATCCGCGCCGAGGCCGACGCGGCCATCGCGGGCGGCGCCCGCCTGATCGTCCTCTCGGACCGCCACTCGGACGCCGAGCACGCGCCGATCCCGTCGCTGCTGCTCACCGCCGCCGTGCACCACCACCTCATCGCCACCAAGCAGCGCACCCAGGTGGGGCTGCTGGTCGAGGCCGGTGACGTGCGCGAGGTCCACCACGTCGCGCTGCTCATCGGCTACGGCGCCGCCGCGGTCAACCCGTACCTCGCCATGGAGTCCGTCGAGGACCTGCTGCGCGCCGGTACCTTCCTGTCCGGCCTGGAGCCGGAGCAGGCCATCCGGAACCTGATCTACGCGCTCGGCAAGGGCGTCCTGAAGGTCATGTCCAAGATGGGCATCTCCACCGTCGCCTCCTACCGCGGCGCCCAGGTCTTCGAGGCCGTCGGCCTGGACGACGCGTTCGTCGAGACCTACTTCAACGGCACCGCCACCAAGATCGGCGGCGCCGGCCTGGACGTCATCGCCAAGGAGGTGGCCGCCCGCCACGCCAAGGCGTACCCGGTCTCCGGCGTCGCGGCCACGCACCGCGCCCTGGAGATCGGCGGCGAGTACCAGTGGCGCCGCGAGGGCGAGCCGCACCTGTTCGACCCGGAGACGGTCTTCCGCCTCCAGCACGCCACCCGCAACCGCCGGTACGACATCTTCCGGCAGTACACGGACCGTGTGAACGAGCAGTCCGAGCGCCTGATGACGCTGCGCGGCCTCTTCGGCTTCAAGACCGGACTGCCGGGGCGTACCCCGATCTCCCTCGACGAGGTCGAGCCGGTCTCCGAGATCGTCAAGCGCTTCTCCACCGGCGCCATGTCGTACGGCTCCATCTCCAAGGAGGCGCACGAGACCCTCGCCATCGCCATGAACCAGCTGGGCGCCAAGTCCAACACCGGTGAGGGCGGCGAGGACCCCGAGCGCCTGTACGACCCGGCGCGCCGCTCCTCCATCAAGCAGGTCGCCTCCGGCCGCTTCGGCGTGACGAGCGAGTACCTGGTCAACGCGGACGACATCCAGATCAAGATGGCGCAGGGTGCCAAGCCCGGCGAGGGCGGCCAGCTGCCCGGCCACAAGGTCTACCCGTGGGTCGCCAAGACTCGGCACTCCACCCCGGGCGTCGGCCTGATCTCCCCGCCGCCGCACCACGACATCTACTCCATCGAGGACCTGGCCCAGCTGATCCACGACCTCAAGAACGCCAACCCGGCCGCCCGCATCCACGTGAAGCTGGTCTCCGAGGTCGGCGTCGGCACGGTCGCGGCGGGCGTCTCCAAGGCCCACGCGGACGTCGTCCTGATCTCCGGCCACGACGGCGGAACGGGCGCTTCCCCGCTCACCTCGCTCAAGCACGCGGGCGGTCCCTGGGAGCTGGGTCTCGCCGAGACCCAGCAGACCCTGCTGCTCAACGGCCTGCGCGACCGCATCGTCGTCCAGACCGACGGCCAGCTCAAGACCGGCCGCGACGTGGTCATCGCCGCCCTGCTCGGCGCCGAGGAGTTCGGTTTCGCGACCGCGCCGCTCGTCGTCTCCGGCTGCGTCATGATGCGCGTCTGCCACCTGGACACCTGCCCGGTCGGCATCGCCACCCAGAACCCGGTCCTGCGCGACCGGTTCTCCGGCAAGCCCGAATTCGTCGTCAACTTCTTCGAGTTCATCGCGGAGGAGGTGCGCGAGCTGCTCGCCGAGCTGGGCTTCCGCACGATCGAGGAGGCCGTCGGCCACGCCGAGCTGCTGGACACCACCAAGGCCGTCTCGCACTGGAAGGCGCAGGGTCTCGACCTGGAGCCGCTCTTCTACGTGCCCGAGCTGCCCGAGGGCGCGGTCCGCCACGCCCTGATCGAGCAGGACCACGGTCTGGAGAAGGCCCTCGACAACGAGCTGATCGAGCTCGCGGCCGACGCGCTGAACGCCGAGACCGCCGAGGCGGCCCAGCCGGTCCGCGCCCAGGTCGCCATCCGGAACATCAACCGGACCGTCGGTACGATGCTCGGCCACCACGTCACCAAGCGGTTCGGCGGCGCGGGCCTGCCCGACAACACGATCGACCTGACCTTCACGGGCAGCGCCGGCCAGTCCTTCGGCGCCTTCGTCCCGAAGGGCGTCACCCTCCGCCTGGAGGGCGACGCCAACGACTACGTCGGCAAGGGCCTGTCCGGCGGCCGGATCGTGGTCCGCCCGGACCGCGGTGCCGACCACCTCGCCGAGTACTCCACCATCGCCGGCAACACCATCGGCTACGGAGCCACCGGCGGCGAGATGTTCCTGCGCGGCCGCACCGGCGAGCGCTTCTGCGTCCGCAACTCCGGTGCCCTGGTCGTCTCGGAGGGCGTGGGCGACCACGGCTGCGAGTACATGACCGGCGGCACGGCAGTCGTCCTGGGCGAGACGGGCCGCAACTTCGCGGCCGGCATGTCGGGCGGCGTCGCGTACGTCGTCGACCTCGACCCGCACAACGTCAACGTCGGCAACGCGGGCGCGGTCGAGGCCCTGTCCGACACCGACAAGCAGTGGCTGCACGATGTGGTGCGCCGCCACGAGGAGGAGACCGGCTCGACCGTGGCCGCGAAGCTCCTGGCTGACTGGTCCGCCGCGGCGGACCGCTTCAGCAAGATCATCCCGACCACGTACAAGGCAGTGCTCGCCGCCAAGGACGCCGCTGAGCTCGCCGGACTCTCGGAAACCGAGACCACGGAGAAGATGATGGAGGCGGCGACCCATGGCTGACCCGAAGGGCTTCCTCACCACCACGCGCGAGACCGCCTGCTCCCGTCCCGTCGCCGACCGGCTGAAGGACTGGAACGAGGTCTACGTCCCGGGCTCGCTGCTGCCGATCATCAGCAAGCAGGCCGGCCGCTGCATGGACTGCGGCATCCCGTTCTGCCACAACGGCTGCCCGCTCGGGAACCTGATCCCCGAGTGGAACGACTACGCCTACCGCGATGACTGGGCGGCGGCGTCGGAGCGGCTGCACGCGACGAACAACTTCCCGGAGTTCACCGGCCGCCTGTGCCCGGCCCCGTGCGAGTCGGCGTGCGTCCTCGGCATCAACCAGCCCGCCGTCACCATCAAGAACGTCGAAGTCTCGATCATCGACAAGGCGTGGGACAACGGAGACGTCACCCCGCAGGCCCCGGAGCGCCTGTCCGGCAAGACCGTCGCCGTGATCGGCTCCGGACCGGCCGGCCTGGCCGCCGCCCAGCAGCTGACCCGGGCCGGCCACACCGTGGTCGTCTACGAGCGTGCGGACCGCATCGGCGGCCTGCTCCGCTACGGCATCCCCGAGTTCAAGATGGAGAAGGTGCACATCAACCGCCGCATCGAGCAGATGCGCGCGGAGGGCACCAAGTTCCGCACCGGCATCGAGGTCGGCCGGGACATCACGGCGACCGACCTGCGCAAGCGGTTCGACGCGGTGGTCGTCGCCGCCGGCGCCACCGTCTCGCGCGACCTGCCGGTCCCGGGCCGCGACCTGGGGGGCATCCACTTCGCGATGGAGTACCTGCCGCTCGCGAACAAGGTCCAGGAGGGCGACTTCCTGGCCCCGCCCATCACGGCCGAGGGCAAGCACGTGGTCGTCATCGGCGGCGGCGACACCGGCGCGGACTGCGTGGGCACCGCCCACCGCCAGGGCGCGGCCTCGGTCACCCAGCTGGAGATCATGCCGAAGCCGGGCGAGGAGCGGAACGCCAACCAGCCGTGGCCGACCTTCCCGATGCTCTACAAGGTCACCTCGGCCCACGAGGAGGGCGGCGAGCGGGTCTACTCCGTCTCCACCACCCACTTCGAGGGCGACGAGGACGGCAACGTCCAGGCCCTGCACCTGGTCGAGGTCGAGTTCGTCGACGGCAAGCTCGTCCAGAAGCCCGGCACCGAGCGCGTCCTCCCCGCGCAGCTGGTGACCCTGGCGATGGGCTTCACGGGCACCGACCAGGCGAACGGCCTGGTCCAGCAGTTCGGTGTGGAGTTGGACGCCCGCGGCAACATCGACCGCGACGCCTCGTACGCGACCAACGTCGACGGCGTCTTCGTCGCCGGCGACGCGGGCCGCGGCCAGTCCCTCATCGTCTGGGCCATCGCGGAGGGCCGCTCGGCCGCCCGTGGCGTGGACCGCTACCTGACCGGCAGCAGCACCCTCCCGTACCCGGTCAAGCCGACGGACCGCTCGCTGACCGTGTAGGCACCGGCAAGCACCCCCGCCTCGCGAAGGGCGGGACCCCTCATACGGTCCGTACAACGGCGTACGGAACACCCGACGCAGCGCCCGCCACGTCCCCGACCAGGGGTGGCGGGCGCTGCGGCGTCGGGTGGTCGTATCCATGCGTTCCGCTGAACCGCCGGGGAGGCGAGGACTACGCTTTTCGCGGAGCGAGGGCACTGCGGGAGCGGGGAGTTGGCTCATGGCCAAGCCGAATGACGAGGACGGGGCACAGACGCCGGAGGAGTTCGCCCGTGAGGAACTGCGGGGCAAGCGGGAGGCCGCGGGCTTGACCCAGGAGGGGCTGGGCGAGCGGATCTTCGCCACGGGGGCCTACGTCGGGATGATGGAGAGCGGGCGGCGCCGACTGCGCCCGGAGATCGCCAAGCTCATCGACAGAGAGCTGAACACAGGGGACTACTTCTTCCGCCTGGCCCGGGCCTTCACGTCCAAGCACAGCGAATACTTCGCCGATGCGGCCGAGCTGGAAGGGCTGGCTACGGCGATCTACGAGTACGCTCCCGCTCTGGTGCCGGGTTTGCTCCAGACGGGGGCCTACGCCCGAGCGGTGATCCGGGCGACGAGTCCCACCGCACTCGCAGAGCGTGTCGACGCCCTGGTCGCGGCACGCACGGAGCGTGCGCGGCTCCTCGGCGATCCAGAGGCCCCTGAGGTGTGGGTCGTCCTGCACGAGGCGGTCCTGCGGACGGCAGTCGGAGGGCCCGCAGTGATGGCGGCTCAGCTTCGGCACATCGCTTCGTACGCCCGTGCCCATCGGATCATGGTGCAGGTCGTGCCGTTCGCTGCCGGGGCGCACGGGGCAGTGGGCTCGATGATGACCATCATGCAGTTCGCCGAAGCACCTGACGTGGCGTACACCGAGGGCCCCTACGCGGGGCAGCTGCTCGACTATCCGGCCCTGGTCCAGCGCCACTGGAAGTCATACGATCTTGCCAGGGCTGCTGCGTTGTCGCCGGAGGTGTCCCTGACCCTGGTCGAGTCGGTGGCGGAGGAGTACGCGACATGCGTGCGGACGTGAAAGGCCGGAGCTGGCGCAAGTCCTCGTACAGCAACGGGGACGGCGGCAGCTGCGTCGAGGTGTCCGACCACATCCCCGGCCCGATCCGCGTCCGTGACAGCAAGCTGGCCGAGGCCGGCCCGGTTCTCGCGTTCCCCGCCGCCTCATGGGCGTTGTTCGTCGCGGCCGTGCGGCTCCCGGTTCCTCCGTTTCGCAGTGCAGGAGCGGGCGCGCGCTCCGTTCCGCCGGGCGGTGCGGAGCGGGGACCCGGCCGGGGCGGCCCGGTGCCGGTCGGGATTCCGGCAGGCGCCGGCGCGGAGGCACCGGTCGCCTACTGAGCGTCCGGGTATCCGTTCAGCCGGTCACGGAGGGAGAGGGCCATCCGGTCGGCCTGCCCGGTCGTCACCCGCTCGTGCTCCGGTCGCCGGAGCAGCTCGAAAACACCCGGCCCGCGATGCTCGGGCGGCAGATCCGCCGTGCGCGGAACGATGTGGAAGTGAACGTGCGCGAAGCCTTCGGCCTCGGCGAACTGGACGACGTAGGTCTTGGCGCAACCGGTCACGCTCCGCAGCGCCCGGGAGAGTCTGACCTGCCACACCCCCAGGGACGATGCCTCGGCGGCGGTGAGGTCGTGAACCGTGAGGACGTGGCGCCGCGGCAGCAGCACCAGCCAGCCGGGCAATGCGGTGTTGAAGGCGTGCGCCACCCGCCATTGCCGGTCGTGTGCCACGCACTCGCGTGGTGGAAGGTCGTCGAACACGGCCTCCTGGCTGCACGCGTAGCAGTGGGGAGTCGTCATGGACCGAGAGCCTACGACCCGGGAGCGGTGCTCGTCCGGTCCGGCCGGCAGGTCCGGGGCCGCGCGGACCGGGAAGCGGACCCCTTCGGCTGCTTCACCACCTCCGGCCTCCGCACGGATCGCCCACCGGCCCGCCCGACCGCTACTGGTTCTGCGCCCGGCCGCTGCGCCGCCGCTCCGCCGGCCTACGCACCGGGGGCCGCGCCGCTCCGGGGCAGGCCCCCGCCTCCCGGCTCGTCCTCCGGCGCCGGGTCCTCGCGCGGTGGTTCGTCATCGGTTCCCCGGCGCTGGGTGCGCAGGCTGTGGTCCGGCAGCCAGGTCCGCACCACCAGGTCGTCGCCCTCGATGCCGATGTGGACGACCTCCGTGAGGTCGGCGTAGAAGAGGTGGAAGGGGTGCGGGGTCTCCGTCTCCTCCGCGTACCGGTGGAGTTCGGGCGGGTCCACGAGCTCCACCGCGCGCCCGGAGATCCGTACGTCCCCGTCCGGCATGGTCTCGCCCTCGCCCGGATTGGTGTGCAGGGCGAAGCGCGGGTCGCGCTGGAGGTCTCTGGCCTTCATCGAGCCGGCCATCATCCCCAGCCACAGCTCGCCGCCCCGGATGTCGACGTTCAGGCCGGTCACCCGCGGGGAGCCGTCCTTGCGCAGGGTGGCCAGGACGTGGTGCGGGTACTGCGCGAAGCGGGCCTGGACGGCCGCCGCGAGGTCCGGTTCCGCCTTCTCGAAGACTGCCCAACTGGTATGCGTCATACGTCCATCAAAGCGCGGGCACCCGTGCACCCCGGTCAGGCGCGCACGATGCCCGCACCGCGTGCCGCCGCCAGCCAGGCCGGGAACTCCCCGACGAGGCGGTCGTACAGTTCGCCGTCCGGCACGGCGCGCGGGTCCGGGCCCGCGTGGAAGTAGCCGGCGTTGTCCACGGGCCGTCGGGCGGGCACGGGCAGCTCGTCCAGCCGGCGCAGGAAGTCGAACTGGGTGCTGCGGGTGTTGCCGAAGCCGACGAACTGCCAGAAGAGCGGCAGCCGGGCCGCCTTGCACAGGTACTTCTCGGCCAGGGGCTTGTTGATCGGCCCGCCGTCGGTCTGGAAGACGACGAGGGCGGGGGCCGTCGCACCGGAGTCGAGGTAGTGGTCGATCACCGCGTCCATCGCCGCGTGATAGGCCGTCTTGCCCATGTGGCCCAGGCGGGAGGCTATCTCGGTGACCCGGCCCTCGTGCCCGGCCAGGGAGATCTCCTCGACCGCGTCGACCTCGGTGGAGAAGAAGACCACCGGCACGCGGCCGTCGTCGTCCAGGTGCGCGGACAGCCCCAGCACGCGGTCGGCGAGGGCCTGCACGCTGCCGTCCTGGTAGTAGGGGCGCATCGACCCGGAGTAGTCCAGGACCAGGTAGACGGCGGCGCGTCCGCCCTCCAGGCCGTACTTGCGCAGGGACACCCCGGCCGTCTTGTAGAGCTTCACGAGGGCCGGAGCCGACTCCTCGACCTTGCGGAGGCTGATGGCGCTGCTCGTCATGGGGCGAGGGTATGCCGAACGCTCCGCGGCCGTGACTGCTCCGGCGGTCGACGCCGGTCGCCCCGTGCGGCCTCCGCTGATCCGACCCGTCCTCGTATGTGACGGCGCGGAGAGCGTCGGGTGCGGTCCTGCGCAACGGCCCGCGTCTGACAGGGGAGTCCGGTGCGATCCGGCCCTGACACCTCGATCCTGTTGCCCGGCCCATGTGATCGAAAACAATGGACGCATGACGACACGTGCCCGTTCCTTCGACGCCGCTGCCGCTTCCTACGCCGCCCACCGCCCCGGCTACCCGCCGGCCCTCTTCGACGCCGTCGAGGAGCTCGCCGGGCGCCCGCTCGCCGGGGCGCGCGTGGCCGACGTGGGCGCGGGCACCGGGATCGCCACCGCCGTGCTGCACGAGCGGGGCGCCGACGTCCTCGCAGTGGAGCCCGGGGACGGGATGGCCGCGCAGCTGCGCCGGGCGCATCCCGGGATCCCGGTCGTACGCGGGGACGGGGACCGGCTTCCGCTGGCCACCGCCGCGTTCGACCTCCTGACCTACGCCCAGGCCTGGCACTGGACCGACCCGGCCCGCTCCGTCCCCGAGGCCCGCCGCGTCCTGCGCCCCGGCGGCGCGCTCGCCCTCTGGTGGAACGACCCGGACCTCACCGTGCCCTGGATCGCCGAGCAGGAGGCCCGGCTGGCGGCGTTCTTCGGGGCGGCCGGCGGGCAGGGCTTCCGTACCCTGCCCCGCGGCTTCGGCGGGTTCACCTCCCGCACCGTGCGCTGGTCCCGGCGCATCCCGCTGGACGCACACCTCGCCAACCTGGCCAGCCACTCCGCCTTCCTGATGCTGGGCGAGGCCGGCACCCGCGACTACTTCGCGGCGGAACGGGAGCTGCTGGCCCCGCTCTTCCCCGACGGCACGGTCGAAGAGAACTACGTGGTCGGACTCCACGTCAGCCGGGTGTGACCGACCGCAGCACCTCCGCCCGGCACGCCGACGGCGTGCCCCAGGCGTCCCGCAGCGGGCGTGCCTTGCGCAGCCACAGCGACAGGTCCAGCTCCTCGGTGTAGCCGACCGCGCCGTGGAGCTGGAGGGCTGTCATGGCCGCCCGGTACGCCGCCTCTCCGCACCGCAGCTTCGCCGCCGCCACGTCGCCGGGGGCGAGCGACAGCGCCGCCGCCCACAGCAGCGGGCGGGCGAACTCCAGGGCCAGGAGGGTGTCGGCCAGCCGGTGCTTGACCGCCTGGAAGGAGCCGACCGGCACCCCGAACTGCGTGCGCTGCCGGACGTATCCGACCGTCCGCTCCAGCAGTGCCTCGCCCACGCCCAGGCACTGGGCCGCCGTCAGCAGCCGGGCCCAGCGCCCGGCCGCCCCGGCCGCGCGCGCCACAGCCGGCCCCGCGGCCAGGAGTGTGCCCCCGGCCGCCGTGGGGCGCGACAGCCGCCGCGCCGGGTCCGTCGACCGCAGGACTTCCCCCGGCGCGGGGGCGGCCAGCCGCAGCTCGCCGGCCGCCGACACGGTGAAGCAGTACGTGGCCGCGTCCGCGTCCAGGGCGTACGGCCCGCCGTCCGGCAGCGTCAGGGTGGCCCAGGCCTCACCCGCGACCAGGCCGGGCAGGAACCGCTCGGCGAGCTTTTCGTCCCCCAGTTCCGACAGCAGCACCGACGCGGCGGCGCTCTCCACCACCGGCCCCGGCATCCCGGCCCGGCCCAGCTCCACGAAGCCCAGCGACAGCTCCGCCGGGAGCAGGCCGGCCCCCTCGTAGGCCTCGGGGGCGGCCAGCGCGAACAGGCCCGTCGCCGCGAGCCGGGAGCGCAGCGCCAGCCCGGGCGCGTACGCGCCGTCCGCCCAGGCCCGTACCGCCGCCGGAACCCGGGCCGAGCCCAGCAGGGAGCGCAGGGTGCGGGCGAAGTCCGACTGCTCGTCGGTCGGCAGGAAGCGCATCAGCGGCGGCCCTTCGGCAGGCCGAGCAGCCGCTCGGCGATGATGTCGCGCTGGATCTCGTTGGTCCCGGCGTAGATCGGCCCGGCCAGCGAGAAGACCCACGGCTCGGCCCACTCCCCGTCCGCGAGCTCGGCGTCCGCACCCAGCAGGTCCAGTGCCGTCTCGTGCAGGGCGATGTCGTACTCCGACCAGAACACCTTGTTCAGGCTGGACTCGGCGCCGACGGCCCCGCCCGCGGCGAATCGGGAGGCGCCGGCCCAGGTGAACAGCTCGTAGGCGCGCGCCCCGACCACCGCGTCGGCCACCCGGTCGCGCAGCGCCGTGTCGGCCGGGTCCCCCTGCGCGCGCCACAGCGCGGCCAGCCGGTCCGCCGCCGCGAGGAACCGGCCGGGGGAGCGCAGGGTCAGCCCGCGTTCGCTGCCGGTGGTGGACATCGCGATCCGCCAGCCCTGCCCGGGCTCCCCGATCACGTCCTCGTCCGGGACGAAGACCTCGTCCAGGAAGAGTTCCGCGAAGGCCGGCTTGCCGTCGAGACGGCCGATCGGCCGCACCGTGACCCCCGGCGCCCGCAGGTCGAACATCAGGTACGTCAGCCCCTGGTGCGGTTTCGGGGTGTCCGGGTCGGTGCGGAAGATGCCGAAGGCCCGGTCCGCGAAGGCCGCCCGCGAGGACCAGGTTTTCTGCCCGGACAGCAGCCAGCCGCCCTCGGTGCGGACCGCACGCGACGTCAGCGAGGCCAGGTCGGAGCCCGACTCCGGCTCCGACCAGGCCTGCGCCCAGACCACCTCGCCGCTCGCCATCGGCGGCAGTACGCGGGCCCGCTGTTCGACCGTCGCATGGTCGAAGAGCGTCGGCGCGAGGAGGCTGATGCCGTTCTGCGAGACCCGGCCCGGCGCGCCGACCGCCCAGTACTCCTCCTCGAAGACCAACCACTTCACCAGGTCGACGCCCCGGCCGCCGTACTTCTCGGGCCAGGACACCACCGCCCAGCGGTCCGCGTGCAGCCGGGCCTCCCACTCCCGGTGCGCGGCGAAGCCCTCCCGGGTCTCCAGCGAGGGCAGGGGGGAGGCGGGTACGTGGTCGGCCAGCCAGGCGCGTGCTTCGGCCCGGAAGGCCTCCACTCCGGCTGTCTGGGTCAGGTCCATCGGGTGCCCGCCTCCTCGAACGCCACACTTCCCTAACAAGTGTTTGGTAGGTTAACGTACGGCCATGAGCAGCGTCGAGGAGTTCGTATGAACGAGCCCCGGTACACCGCCGGCCACCACTTGCTGCACGGCCGCACCGCCGTCATCACCGCCGCTGCGGGTGCCGGCATCGGCGGGGCCACCGCCCGCCGCTTCCTGGAGGAGGGCGCCCGCATCGTCATCGGAGACGCCCACGTCCGCCGGCTCAAGGAGACCGAGGACGCGCTCACGGCCGAGTTCGGTGCCGGCCGCATCACCTCCCTGCCCTGCGACGTCACCGACGAGGACCAGGTCCGAGCCCTGTTCGCCCACGCCGAACAGGCCCACGGCCGCCTCGACATCGTCGTCAACAACGCCGGGCTCGGCGGCACCGCGGCCCTCGCCGACATGACCGACGAGCAGTGGAACCGCGTCCTCGACGTCACCCTGAACGGCACCTTCCGCTGCACCCGGGCCGCCCTGCGCTCCTTCAGGGCCACCGGCACGGGCGGAGTCGTCGTCAACAACGCCTCCGTCGTCGGCTGGCGCGCCCAGACGGGCCAGGCCCACTACGCCGCGGCCAAGGCCGGGGTCATGGCGCTCACCCGCTGCGCGGCCCTGGAGGCCGCGGAGTTCGGCGTACGCGTCAACGCGGTCGCCCCGAGCCTGGCCATGCACCCGCACCTGGTGAAGGTCACCAGCGGGGAACTCCTGGCCGAACTCACCGCCCGCGAGGCCTTCGGCCGCCACGCCGAGCCCTGGGAGGTCGCCAACGTCATCGTGTTCCTGGCCAGCGGCTACGCGTCGTACATGACGGGCGAGACCGTCTCCGTCAGCAGTCAGCGCGCCTAGGCCGGGTCCGATGGATCGGGGCGAACCGGCTCGCGGCCTCCGCCGCCGCGGGCCGCGGCACGGACGGGGGAGCCCCCGCGGGGGATCGGCGACCGGGGGCGGCGCGGCGCGACCCGGCGCCGGACGCCGCGAGCCCGCCCGGATCCACCGGACACGACCTGGCCCGACAATGGACGCGTGCCAACGAACCAGCCGGAAGCCACGCCCCGAGCCACGCCGCGAGCCAGGCCGGCGGCCAGGAAGAAGCAGCAGGTGACGCCCTCGCCCGAGCGGCGCCGCGAACTCCTCGACACCGCCGCCGAGGTCTTCGCCGCACAGGGCTACGACGCCACCACCGTCCGCAAGATCGCCGACGCCGCCGGGATGCTCGCCGGCAGCCTCTACTACCACTTCGATTCCAAGGAATCGATGCTCGACGAGATCCTCTCCGCCTTCCTGACCGAGCTGTGGGACGGGTACGACGCCGTCCTCGCCGCCGGACTCGGCCCCAGGGAGACCATCGAGGCCCTCGTCACCGAGTCCTTCCGCGAGATCGACCGGCACCGCGCCGCCGTCGCGATCTACCAGAAGGAGGCCCGCACCCTCTCCGCCCAGCCCCGGTTCCACTACCTGTCCGACTCACAGCAGAAGTTCGAGAAGGCCTGGCTGGGGACGCTGGAACGAGGAGTCGCCGCCCAGGTCTTCCGGGCCGACCTCGACATCCGCCTCACCTACCGTTTCGTGCGCGACACGGTGTGGGTGGCGGCGTCCTGGTACCGGCCGGGCGGACAGCACAGCCCCGAAGAGATCGCCCGCCAGTACCTGTCGATGGTCCTGGACGGGATCGCCCTGCGCCCCACCTGACCGGTCCGACCGTCTGAGGAGTCCCGATGCCCGAGGCCTACATAGTCGACGCCGTACGCACCCCCGTCGGGCGGCGCGGTGGGGGCCTGTCCGCCGTCCACCCGGCCGACCTCGGCGCGCACGTCCTCAGGGAGCTCGTTGGACGGTCCGGGGTGGACCCGGCCGCCGTGGAGGACGTGGTCTTCGGCTGCCTCGACACGGTCGGCCCGCAGGCCGGAGACATCGCACGCACCGCGTGGCTCGCCGCCGGCCTGCCCGAGGAGGTGCCCGGGGTCACCGTCGACCGCCAGTGCGGCTCCTCCCAGCAGGCGGTGCACTTCGCCGCTCAGGGCGTGCTCTCCGGCACCCAGGACCTCGTGGTCGCCGGCGGCACCCAGAACATGTCGATGATCCCGATCGCCTTCGCCTCCCGGCAGGCCGCCGAACCCCTCGGCCTCACGGAAGGCCCCTACGCCGGCTCGGAAGGCTGGCGCGCCCGGTACGGCGACGCCCCGGTCAACCAGTTCCACGGCGCGCAGCTGATCGCGCGGAAGTGGGGCATCTCGCGCTCCGACATGGAGGAGTACGCGCTCCGCTCCCACCGGCGGGCCGTGCGGGCCGTCGACGAGGGGCGCTTCGACCGCGAGATCGCACCCTACCGGGACGTGGCCGCGGACGAGGGGCCGCGCAGGGACACCACCCTGGAGAAGATGGCCGCCCTCAAGCCCGTCGTCGAGGGCGGGACCATCACCGCCGCGGTCTCCTCCCAGGTCTCCGACGGCGCCGCCGCCCTGCTGATCGCCTCCGGGCGGGCGCTGCACGAACACGGCCTGCGGCCGCGTGCCCGCATCCACCACCTCTCGGTGCGCGGCGAGGACCCCGTCCGCATGCTCTCCGCGCCCATCCCGGCGACGGCGTACGCGCTGAAGAAGACCGGCATGTCGCTGGCCGACATCGACCTGGTCGAGATCAACGAGGCGTTCGCCCCGGTGGTGCTGGCCTGGCTGAAGGAGACCGGGGCCGACCCGGAGCGCGTCAACGTCAACGGGGGTGCCATCGCCCTGGGCCACCCGCTGGGCGCGACCGGGGTCAGGCTGATGACCACCCTCCTGCACGAACTGGAGCGCACCGGCGGCCGGTTCGGCCTCCAGACCATGTGCGAGGGCGGCGGCCAGGCCAACGTGACGATCATCGAACGGCTGTAGCCGGCCGGCGGTCCACCGCCCCCGCCGACAGCGCGGGGGCACAGGTCACACCGGCCGGTCCGCACACCGGGGCGTACATGTGCTAAATTAAGCGGCGTTGCAGTTGTGGTACCCATGAACTCTATGTGCGCCTGACGGGAATGTTCCTCAGGCGCTTTTATTGTTTTTCCCGGAATCTCCGGATGGGGCCCTTGCCGCCTATTCAGGAGATTCAACATGGCACTTGGCACCGTGAAGTGGTTCAACTCGGAAAAGGGCTTCGGCTTCATCGAGCAGGACGGCGGCGGCCCGGACGTCTTCGCCCACTACTCGAACATCGCCACCCAGGGCTTCCGTGAGCTCACCGAGGGCCAGCGCGTGTCCTTCGACGTGACGCAGGGCCAGAAGGGCCCCCAGGCGGAGAACATCATCCCCGCCTAATTCCTTCAGCATGCCGGGGTCCGCACCGCGAGGTGCGGGCCCCGGCTTGTCTGCTGTCTCGACCTGTGTTTCACCTGCCGGTTTCAGGAGGGCTTTCTCGCATGACCAGCTCCAGCTCCGCACGTCCCAGCCGCCGCCCCGCCCGGGGACGAGGAGCGGCCCAGGGGCGTCCGAAGGCTGGTGCGGGACGGCAGAAGTCCGCCCCGCCCGCACCCCGGCCCCAGGAATTCACCATGCCCGAGCCGACCGTCCCGGCACTGCCGCCGGTCGCCGCGTTCGAGGACATGGACATGCCCGAGGCGCTGCTGAAGACCCTCGCGGCCCAGGGCGTCACCGAGCCGTTCCCCATCCAGGCGGCGACCCTCCCGAACTCCCTCGCCGGCCGTGACCTGCTCGGCCGCGGTCGCACCGGCTCCGGCAAGACCCTCGCCTTCGGCCTGGCGCTGCTGGCCCGTACCGCCGGCCGCCGCGCGGAGCCGAGGGCGCCGCTCGCGATGGTCCTCGTACCGACCCGCGAGCTCGCGCAGCAGGTGACCGACTCCCTGGCTCCGTACGCCACGGCCGTCAACCTGCGCATCGCCACCGTCGTCGGCGGCATGTCGATCAACCGGCAGGCGGGCGCCCTGCGCCGCGGCGCCGAGGTGCTCGTCGCCACCCCCGGCCGCCTGAAGGACCTCATCGACCGCGGCGACGCGGACCTGTCGCAGGTGTCGATCACGGTCCTCGACGAGGCCGACCAGATGACCGACATGGGCTTCATGCCGCAGGTCACCGCGCTGCTCAAGCAGGTCCGGCCCGAGGGCCAGACCATGCTCTTCTCGGCGACCCTCGACAAGAACATCGACAAGCTGGTCAAGATGTTCCTGAGCGACCCGGTCGGCCACTCCGTCGACCCCTCGGCCGGTGCGGTCACCACCATGGAGCACCACGTCCTGTACGTCATGGACGAGACCGACAAGAAGGCCGTGGCGACGCGCATAGCCGCTCGCGACGGCCGGGTGATCATGTTCGTGGACACCAAGCGCGGCGTGGACCGCATGGTCAAGAAGCTCCTGGCGGACGGTGTGCGCGCCTCCGGCCTGCACGGCGGCCGCTCGCAGCCGCAGCGCAACCGCACCCTGGACTGGTTCAAGACGGGCGAGGTCACCGCGCTGATCGCCACCAACGTGGCGGCCCGCGGCATCCACATCGACGACCTCGACCTGGTCGTCAACGTGGACCCGCCCACCGACCACAAGGACTACCTGCACCGCGGCGGCCGCACCGCGCGCGCCGGCGAGTCCGGCAGCGTGGTCACCCTGGTGCTGCCCGACCAGAAGCGGGACATGACCCGGCTCATGTCGGACGCCGGGATCACCCCGCGCACCGCGCAGATCAAGTCCTCCGACGAGGAGCTGGCCCGGCTGACCGGCGCCAAGGAGCCCTCGGGTATCCCGGTGGTGCTGGAGGTACCGCAGCAGCCCGCGCCGAAGGCGCGCAGCGGCTCCGGCTCCGGTTCCGGCTCGCGCCGCCGCTCGGGCGGCCCCCGCACCGGCACCGCTACCGGCGGCGCCCCGGCGGCCGCGGGCCGGGGCCGCCGCTCCGGCGGCGGGTCCGGGCAGGCCCCGGCCGCGTCCGGCTCGGGCCAGGGCCGTCGCGGCGGCCAGGGCC